>JAQVRJ010000024.1 GCA_028701115.1 Clostridia bacterium | reverse complement strand
ATATCATCATCTTCTGCTAATATATTTCTTTTAATTGCATTACATTTTTTACACTTATATACTATTACCATGCCTTTTTTAGAATTTATTTCTACATCAATAGGTTCTAATAATCCATGGCAATCATCTAGTCTATCTCCTGGATTTATATCTACATGTTTTGAACATAAACAATAATTACAATGATCTCTGCTTGTGTATCCTAACTTTTCAACTTTTTTACCACAATTTTCACAAACAAATTCATTATCATTTTTTGTAAATTTTTGTGTTTTCATTCTATTTCACCTCTTGTTTTATAAATGTACATACTATTAAATCAAACATTTCATATATACAATTTATTATTACTATCATAATTGGATATAACATTAATACCATCATTGATGTAACCGTTGTATCATAAAACAATGATAACACAAACATTACAATAATTGACAACAATACAGGCAAAGTAATCTGTAATAATTTTTGCATTGTGTTTTCATTTTTCAAAAACACATGTTCAATAATCTTTAAAGCACAAAATGAAACAAAAATAAATATTAAATAATAATATATTGTTCCATTATATACATTTAGCATTAATATTGATGCAAATAATAATACTAGTAATATTATTCCTTCAATAAATCCAATCAATAATCTTTTAAACATATAATCACCTCATCTATAAAAACAACCGTCCCCTATAAACTCTCTCAATATTGAGTTAACAGGTATAACTCCACTTTCAAGTGGTAAAAACATTTCTAACAATGTATATAATCTATTTGTTTCTGAATAATAATCTGATGTATCAGGTATCTTTTTTAATTCTTTTTCTATCAACTCTTTAAATAATGCAAATTCATATGGTAATGCTGTATTAAACATCACATCTGCATTTTCTTGATATGGAAATATATACTTATCCTCACCTTTTCTTACAGATTCCCATCTTAACATTGTACCTTCTATTGGATAATTTCTAAATAAACTATCTCGTATTATTCTTCTAATAAGTCTTGAATCTGAAGTAGATATTCTATTAAAAGTATCCACATTTAATACTGTTAATGCACTTACAAATATTTTGAACTTTTTCTCTATTGGTATAGTATAAGTTAACTCATCATTTAAGGCATGTATACCTTCAAGTATTATTATATCATTTTTGTCAAGCTTATATTCCTTTTCTGAATATTGTCTTACCCCTGTTTTAAAATCAAATAATGGCAATTTTATTGTTTCACCATTTAATAAACTATTTATATTTTTATTTAATAATTCTACATCAACGGCTTTTAAACTTTCGAAATCATAATCTCCATTTTCATCTAATGGCGTATATTCTCTATCTACAAAATAATTATCCATAGATATTGTAACATATTTTGTTTTATTAACTGCTAGTTGTATTCCTAAACGTTGTGCAAATGTAGTTTTTCCAGATGATGAAGGTCCTGCAATTAGTACAACTTGATGATTAGCATCTTTAACTATTCTATCTGCAATATTAGCGATCTTTTTTTCATGCATAGCTTCACTAATTCTAATTACATTTCCTATTTCACCATCTTTTATATATTTATTTAAATCAGCAATATTTTTTATCCCAAGTGTTTTATAGAAATCTTCATACTCAAAAAATGTATTATATAATTTTTTAGGCATATTTGAAGATAAAATGATATTTGAATTATTTTTACTTGGATACATTAAAACTACACCATATTCGTATTTTTTTAAATCATATTTTTTCATATAACTTGTAGATATAGGCATTTTACCATAAAAATATCCATGCGTTTCTTCTAAATAATATAATGACAGTGCTGTATGTCCTTTCTCATTAATTATTCCTAACTTTTCATCATATCCCTCAGCCATATATATATCTTTTACTTCTTGTGCAGATAGTTTTCTTTTTACTATCGGAATATCTTCATCTATTATTTCTTTCATTCTTTTTCGTATTTTAACAATATTTTCATCAATAATATCTAAATTGTTAATCTTACAAAACAAAGCATCACCTAAAGCATAATTTACTTCAACCTTACATTCAGGATATAAATCATCTACTGCTTTCATAAGAATAAATACTAATCCTTTAACATATAATCTCATTCCTTCAGGGCTATTCGTATATATATATTTAATACTACAGTCTTCCTGTATTTCATAATACAAACTCTTAATTCTTTGATTTACTTTACATGCAATAATATTTTTTATATCATCATCTTCATCAGCATATTTTTTAATTTCGTCTATAACTTTTCTTCCTTGTTCTACACCAATTTCATCGTCCATTAAATTAACTTTATACATTTTTCCTCCTATTTACAATATATCTTTTGTATATCTTTTTGTTTTAAATAAATCCATTTACCTAAACCCAAATCATCCATGTATAAATTTCCAATTGCAATTCTTTTTAAATACAATACTCTATGATTTATATTTTCAATCATTTTTCTAACTTGCCTATTTCTTCCTTCAGATATAGTTATGTGCAATAAAAATTTTTCACCTTTTTTTAATATTTTAACGGTTGCACCTTTGGTTATATATCCATCTATATTCATTGGCTTTCTTAATATTTCTATTTCATCTTTCGTTAATTCTTTATCCACATTTACTTCATATGTTTTAGATACTTCATGTTTTGGATGTGTAAGCTCATATACGAAATCGCCATCATTAGATAGTAATAACATACCCGATGTATACATATCTAATCTACCTATTGGCACGACTTTTTTAGAAACTTTAACTAAATCCATTACTGTCTTTCTATCTTGTTCATCAGAAACTGTGGTAACATAGCCTAATGGTTTATTCAACAATATATATATATAATCTTCATCTTGTATATGATTTATAATCTTATTATTATATTTTACAATATCTTTTTCTGTAACCTTTGTTCCTAACTCTTTTATTACTATATCATTTACTTTAACTTTACCTTGCAAAATATATTCTTCACATTTTCTTCTTGAAGCAATACCAGCATTAGCAAGGAATTTTTGTAATCTTTCTTCCATGTTTTTCTCCTTTTCGTATATTATATCACAGATGTTTAAAAAAACAACATAAATATACATTATAAAAAACAAAATAGTTAACCAACTATTCTGTTTTTTAATATTACTATACTAAATTTCTACTCGACATTTGTCCAAACTTGACCTACATCATCATAATCTTCTAGACCATCTACTAATCTATCTACTTTTTCCATTTGATCATCTGTTAAAGTTACTGTTGTTTCTGGTAGCATTTGTATTTCTGCTTCTAAAAATGTATATCCCTTAGCTTCTAATCCATCTCTTACATCTGAAAAATTTGATGGATCACATGTTATTTGAAAATATTCATTTTCAGGAACAAAATCTTCAGCACCTAATTCTATCGCTTCCATCATTAAATCATCTTCAACGATTTTATCATTTTTTTCAATAACTATTACACCTTTTTTGTTAAACATATATGATACACAACCTGTTGTTCCTAAATTTCCACCACATTTATCAAATAAATGTCTAACATCTGCAGCAGTTCTATTTTTGTTATCAGTAGTTGCTTCAACTATTACTGCTACACCGCAAGGTCCATATCCTTCATAAACTATTTCTTCATAATTAGATGCATCATCACTACCTGCAGCTTTTTTTATACTTCTATCAATATTATCATTAGGCATATTATTGGCTTTACATTTAGCAACAATTTCTCTTAGTTTACTATTTGTTTCTAAATCTGCACTACCACCTTTTTTAACTGCCATTACGATTTCTCTACCTAATTTGGTAAATATTTTCCCTTTTTGTGCATCTGTTTTTTCCTTTTTATTTTTTATATTATTCCATTTACTATGACCACTCATGTTAGCCCCCCTTAAAATCAACGTATATTTTATCACAAATTACTTTAATTGACAAGTAATTTTTATAATGATATAATATTTTACAATTAAATATATATGAAAGAAGGTTGATTTTATGAAAGTTGAATTATTAGGCAATTATGGCAAAAATGAACTAGTCAATCGTATCAGGAAAATAGCTACTGCAGGAAAGCTTTCAAGATTCCCAGGAACAGTATTTGAAGCATACGAAAGTACAGAAGATTTTGATAAAAGTCTCGGACTTGTCAAAAGAATTATAGGAATGGGACACAAATCAATCATAGAACATGATTATTTAGTATTTGCAATGTCAAATGTTTCACCTATCGTTGAACAAACCCTTATAGGTTACAGACTTACATCATTTACAATAAAATCAAGAAGAGAAGTAAACTTCAAAAATGTTGGATATTATATCCCAACCTTTAGAAATATTGATGGAGAAATTCATGAAAAAAATGATGAAATTACAAAAAAATATATTTCACACATGGATTATCTATTTGATACATATCAAAAATTAGTTGATCAAGGTATAGATATTGAAGATGCTAGATTTATTCTTCCATATTCATATCACAGTAATTTAGTAATGGGTCTAGATGCTAGAGAACTTGAGCAAGTAATTAGTGCTTTAAAATATAGCTATTTAAGTAAAATTAGTGAATTAAAAGAATTAGGCGAAATACTATACAATACTGCAAAAGAACAATTACCATATTTAATAGAAGGCATAGATAATCATGAATTAAATCTTAAAACTGGTTTTGAAGATTTAGATAAAAAAATATCTAAACCGGATATTAAAATTATTCCTAAAACACAACTAATAAATTATACTAAAGATGCAGATAATACAATATTGCTTTCATACATAATGTATCATTACCAATGTCCAATCGAAACTGCAAAAGAAATATTAGAGAAATTAGATAAAAATGAACTAATGCAAACAATTTTGCATAAAAATGAACGTAGAGAATTAGAACAAGTATCCTTTACTTTTCAAATTCCTATATCTCTTGCTATGCTTACACATTTAACAAGACACCGTATGCATTCCTTGCTAGTGCCTGAATTTACACCACTTTGGGATATGGCAAACTTCGAAACACCATTGAATATTAAAAATAACGATACAGCTAATAAAATATTTACAGAAGCCGCTAATAAAAATGTTAATATGTTAAAAGAATTTAAAACATATAACATATTTGAAGAAGATTTAATCTATTTTTATTTAAGTGCTCAACAATGTAATGTTATAACAACACTAAATGGTAAATCTGCACAATGGATATGCCGTATGCGTTGTTGTACAAAAACACAATCTCAAACAAGAATTATTGCAAATGAATTTGCAAAACAAATAAAAGAAGTTGCACCATTACTTGGAAAAGGATTAGGTCCAACTTGTGTAACAGATCATATATGCGATGAAGGAAAAGAAAGTTGTGGATTAATAAATAAAATCTTAGAAAATGAAAAATAAAATGAGAATTTGTAAAATAAAAATGAACTTTATATAAAGTTCATTTTTTATTATTTTTCAATATTTTTCTTTAACCACTTAATATGTTCAACATATATTATTTCACTTGCTTTAGAGCCAGTATCTGTTCTAGATAAACTTGTATTCCACTCACCATCTTCTTCAAAATCTACATTAACTAAATATCCCTCTAATTCTATATAATCCCCCTTATTAATAAAGCCAAAATCATCTCTTATCGATTGATCTTTATATATTAAATGATTCATAGAAAAATTAGATATAACATCATTTAATCCTCCTAATTCAGACATACTATTTGAATCCATTTTCCAAATTAATTCTCTATTAATTATATTTAATGCACTAAATTTTTTATAATTATCATTTACTGTAAGATTACCCCATCCTATTACTACATCGATTATAGATAATTTATCTATTGTATTCACAGGGAAATATGGATTGACAGCTAAGACAACACCTTTTATTTTATATTTAGCAACCTTTGTAATTTTTGTTACTTGTCTATCTACAGAAGTAGAAAATAATTCATAAGAACAACTTGTTTGCACTGGTTCATCAATATTTTCTAAATTATGAAATATTGGTGTATTAAATACAATTATTATTCCCGCAATTATTACTACAACTAAAATCAAAATTATAACTAATAAAGTCTTAGATATTTTTCTTTCATACATATATTTCGCCCTCACTTTTTTATTATTATAACAAACAAACTTTTACAATGCAATACTTTTTTTAATAATATTTTTTTATAATATTTTTTCATAATTATCATAAATATTAAAATTATCTTACTGTATTACACATAAGAATAACTAACTTGTCTCTATTAATAAGCTCTATTTGGGAACTTGTCGCTAATTTAATTGCTTTCCTATTAAAAATACTATTAGTAACAACCATAGCTTTATCACAATCATAATATTCTTTTCCTAATAATAAATTTTTAATTACATCAACTGTAACTTCACCTCTAAATTGTACACATTGTATGGCATATTTAATTTCATCCTTATATGCAGTTATATCTACTCCATAATCTCCTGTATATATTACTTGTTCAACTTTTGTATAACCATTTTTTGGTAATAAATCTAAAATATATTTAATAAAATTTTCATCACTCATTATATCTATTTCATCTAAATCACCTTGTATAATAGCATATTTTTCATTTTCTTTTTTAATTTCATTTTTTTCTTTTTTTGATTTATTAAAAAAAGAATATAAAACTACAAATAATAAAACTATTAAAACAATAATACCAAATAATATTGTTACCATTGGAAATTGTGAATACAAATTAAATGCAAGTAATGCTATTAATACAAACATTATCCCTAAAACTATATACATAAAAAACACCTCTTTAAATTACAAATATATATTAGCACAATAATTTATATAAATACAAGTAGAAACAAAAAAATACTAAGAATTAAATTCTTAGTATTTTGGCTCCTCAAGAGCGAAGTCTTAAAAACAGGCAAACTAGAATTTGTATCATTTTTGAAATTAAGTGTCTGTTATTTTACTGAACCGATTTCATCTACCTTAATAAAATCAGTTATTATTTCTGCTGTATCAAAAGACTTTAGATATCGAACTCTGTCTTTGTTATTCTCCATATATAATTTCATGGACTCAAATAATAATTTTATCTTTTCTACAGAAGATGTACTAAATAATTTTTGTATTTTTTCTAATTCATACTTTGATTTTAACTTAATACTAAATCCTCTTAATGAATGATTAAAATTAGGATTACTGGCATAAACATAAGTTATTGGAAACCAATACCATCTCTGTTCATCAAGCAATAATATAGATAAATTATATATTAATAAATCTGCCATCGTAAATTCATCTTTGTTAATTTTAGGTTCATAGATATTTTCAATCCATAATTGTGCCATTCCACTATAATATACTTTATCATCTAATTTACATTTTGAGCTTGAAATACTATTATAATTATTACTATAAAAATAATAATTCGAATTAATAATATTTTTATAATATCCATCTTGAAAACAACTTTTATTAATCAATATATTAATTGCTGTATAATTTTTAAATTTAAACAATACTGCTATTAAATAAATAAATGTCTCATGAATAAATGCATCCCATATTTCTTTTTTGATTTCATTATTATTCTTGTTCCATTGTTTAATGTTTTCATAAAAATCACATATATTGTCTACAAGATCTTTACTATCATAATCTTTTAAAAAAATTTCTAATAAAACATTTCTATACTTAATATAATTGCTATATACTTGTAATACATTTTTTGATTTATCATTTCCTTCTGATTTATTAACAATTTCATCATTAAGTAAAGCATCATATATTTCTTTTTCTAAAGCTCTATATTTTTCTTTTTGATTCAAAATTTTTAAATTCAAACTGCTTGGGCTATTTAAACTTTCTTCAACCCATACAGGTTTACTTCCTAATTTAAGTTTATAATATATTTCTCTTCCATATATTTGTTTCACTAGTTTTACATATTCTTCTTCAAAATTATCTTGCGTTAAATCATAATAAAATCTAGTTTGTAAATAAGTTGGCTTGCTAACTTTTCCAGTTTCATCTCTTTCAAAAACTATTGGTATAAATTTATTCTGTCCTACATTATTATAAACTTCATTTGAAATTATCTGTGTCTCTATTCCAACTCCTCCTGTTCTTTTATCAGCTTTCTCAGCATAGACTTTGTCTAATAACATTAAGACAAAATTAACTGTATCATCCTTCACGCATTTTTCCATAAAATTAAGCGTATCATTTCCAGGTTGCATAATCCATTTATCTATAATTACTTCGATCCCATCATTTTGCAATCTCTCTGCTAAATTCATTACTTTTTCTTGATATTCTTTTGAAGACCAAGAATATGATATGAAAACTTTAGGATGCTCTATTTTTTTGTACATCTTTACCTCTGTTCAAATTTAAAATATTTTTTTTCATTTAACACTTTCATTATGTTTTCTGCTATTCTTTCTATTACAGGAACAGAAACTGCATTTCCTGCTTGTTTATATATATGAGAATTGCTTAAATTGCTTGGTATTTTATAATCAATCGGAAATCCTTGAAATAATAAACACTCTTTTGGTGTTAATTTTCTTATATCATAATTATCCTTTATCAATGGAACATTGTGTCCACCTGTTCCCATATTGGCAGTTAACGTTGGGCATAACTTATTCTTATTTTCTCTACAATAAATCCTTCTCCATTGATATACTGTATCTTGATTTTGCATAGTTTCTTTCAATATATCATAATATTTAGTTTTATTATAATAATATAAATCTTCCTTCTTTTCATCAAATTTTATAACATCATATATACTTTTGGTCAATTTTATTGGTTCTGGGAAACTAAATCTTTCACACTGTTTTTCATCTCTAAACCCTACAATGTATATTCTTTCCCTGTTTTGTGGTACATTTCCATAATCTGCAGTGTTTAATATATCCTTTTTAATAAAATATCCATTTTTTCTTAATGCATTTGCAATAACTTCAAATGTATGTCCATTATCATGAGAAGCTAAATTTTTTACATTCTCTAATAATATTGCTTTAGGTTTTTTATCTTTTAAAACCCTTATAATTTCAAAAAATAAATTTCCTCTATCATCAATAAATCCTTTTTGATATCCAGCTATTGAAAATGGTTGGCAAGGGAAACCTGCTGTTAATATATCTATATCTGGTATATCACTCGTTTTTACATTCTTTATATCATCTTCAACTAAATAACTATCTCCGAAGTTTGTTCTATATGTTATACATGCATTTTTATCTATTTCATTTGCCCATACAATATCAGCACCTGCCTGTTTAAAGCCTAAACAAATGCCTCCTATTCCTGCAAACATACTACCTACTTTATAACTTTCCATATTTCCTCCCTGCTATCTTTGAGTAGCATTATATCATTTTAATAAAATTAAATCAATACCTATATTTTTTTTAATAATTCTGATATTGATATTCCTAATCCATTAGCAATTTTTTGAGCAGTTAATATAGTAATATTCTTTTCTCCTCTTTCAATTGCTCCCATATATGTTCTATGAACTCCAATTTTATCTGCAAAACTTTCTTGTGAATATTGTGCATTTGTTCTTAATTCTTTTATTCTATTTCCTAATATTAATGATATATTTTCTTTTTTCATTATATTTTACCTCTTATATTATTAAACTTTTCTAATAATTCATTTGTTCTATCATTTTCCTCATTATCTAATGTTTTTTTTAATGTTATATATTCATTCCAATTTGAACTTCTATCAAATTTAGTAAATATAAATTTATACCTTTTATTTTTTTCTAATTTAAATTCATTTATTTCGCAATCATTTACTACAGTTACATACCAACTTGATTTATTCTTTTTTGCTACAATAATATTATCCAAATTTTCTCCATAAACATTAATGGTATCTTTTATTTTCAAAACATCCTTTTTTATTATCCATTCACTTTCGCTATAATCTGCTGATTCTTCATTCATCATAGGAGACTCAAAGTTGACTCCTCTTGCATTTTCAATTGTTTCTACTCCATTAAAGTAGTATGGCTTAAATCCTGGAGAATATAAATTAGCAATTTTCTTTATATCTTTTCCTTTATATATTCCCAAAAGTTTTATTGTTCCAATAGTTTCTTTATTATATTTCTCTACCTTTTTAGGTTGTTGTAAAGAACTCTTATTATTACTTTTTATAAATATTTCGTCCATTATTATATTTTCATAATATTTTTTATCAAATATAACCTCTTGAAAAAGTATTTTTAAATAGTTAGGAGATATATCAGATTCAGTCATAACATAATAGTGTTCATCTTCCATTTGAGTATCTCTTATCGTAAACATCTTTTGATTTTTCTTAAAAGTTTTTACTTCTATCCATGGCATTCCAGTTGTTTTTTTCCAAGTGGTATCTATAAATTCTGCAAATTTAACTATTTTATCATTATTTATCTTAATCCCTAAAACATCTGGCGCATTTTTATCAGAATCATTTCCATAAACAAAATAATCATTAATTACTTTGTAATCTTTATCTTTTAATAACATTTTGTTGAAAATTAAAACTTCTGGAATTCTATTTATCCATCTATCAATAAATCCACCTAACAAATCAACTTTTGAAGAAGTTCCTTGCATATGAAATATATCAAATTCAAATTTACTTATAATAAAGTATATCATACTAATCAAATCTTCTTTAGTAATATCTATTTTTCTCTCCATTTTTATCACCGATACAATTATATATGATGCTATCTAAAAGTTCCACACTCTATAGGTAGCACTTGATTTTATTCTTAAATTCAAACGAAGCAAAAATAAATGTCCTACAAACATCATTATATAACTTAGAAGCAAAGCTTTCAAAAAATATGACACCTAATAAAAATTTCTAACAAATTGCTTACTAAAAAATACACGAAAGACCTTCATGCTACTATGAAAGTCTTTATTTTGGCTCCTCAAGTAGGACTCGAACCTACGACCCTTCGGTTAACAGCCGAATGCTCTACCAACTGAGCTATTGAGGAATATATAAAAATCTGACGAAGACCTATTTTCCAAAGACATAACATCTAAGTATACAAATACTATTAAATAATTTAAATTATACCATTCTTATATTCTTTTAAAGCATTTTTAGCTTCTATATCACAACGTTTAAGTAATTGATTAGATAGACAATTTCCACTATCCGTACTTGAATAAAAAATAAAGAAATTGTTTGGTAACATATAATTATCGAAAATAGCAATAGTACGCTTATTAAAAGAAGAAATATTATCAAAATCACTATCAATAACAACAGCAACTTTAACATTTAACTTGTTTTTTAAAATAAACTTTTCTAGATTGCTAATCCCATATGCATACATTAGATTTTCTGGTTTATCTATTTCTATTACATTCCATTCAAAAATATTCATAGTCTCTTTTAAGCAGAACTCTTTAATATTTGTAGTCTCTTTTAAGCAGAACTCTTTAATATTTGTAGTCTCTTTTAAACCGATTTTTTGAATTACCGCAATTGCAGTAAAAGCTTTTTTCTCATTATTAATTAAATCATAACTTGTATCTATCGCTAAGATAATATCATATGTTAGAAGATTCTTATCTATATCTATATTTTTTTGTTCTTGATTTATTATAGATTTAGATAATATTTTTTTATTTTCATTATCTTTTATATAATATTCATCAATTTCTTTAGGATTCACTTTATATTCATTTAAATATTTATCAACTAATTCGACTTCAATTTTATCAAGCATATTAATTACAATTTTCATTTTACATTTAACTTCTATCGGTTCATCAGTTTGAAAATCTATTTTTCTATACCTCTCTCTAGGTTTAATTTTCTTTTTTGACATATCAATCACCTTTCACAAAATACAAATACTATAAAATATTAATACTTTCAATAAATAAAAAAAAGTATTTTATCTTTGAATAAATTATATAGCAAATTTAAAATTATTTCAATTATTATTTCATTTCATTATCAAATACATTTTGTAACAATTAAAATCATCTTACAAGTATAAACAAAAAATACTAAGAATTAAATTCTTAGTATTTTGGCTCCTCAAGTAGGACTCGAACCTACGACCCTTCGGTTAACAGCCGAATGCTCTACCAACTGAGCTATTGAGGAATATATAAAAAATCTGGCGAAGACCTATTTTCCCAAGACATAACATCT
>JAQVRJ010000023.1 GCA_028701115.1 Clostridia bacterium | reverse complement strand
AACTTTGTTTTGATTTATTTTTTAATTGACTATTATATATTTTTGTGCTATAATATTTAAGCATTTTTGCTTAAAAAAAGCAAGGAAAGTATACATTTAATGGTTTGAAAAATTTTAAGAAAGTTTACATAATTATTGAATTTCTATTGAAAAAAACTATAGGATAGTGTATAATAAATGTATGAGATTTATTTTAAAGGGGGAAAATTATGTTAAGAAAGGTTATCTCAATAATTACGATGGTAGTATTATCTGTAATGATTCTATCATTGGGAAGTGTTATGGCGGCAGCATCAACTGTAGTAGCTACAGTTAATGGTGTAACATTAAGTACTTCTTCATTAATTAAGATTAATGAAGGACAAGTAATTAATTTAACATCAAGTGGTGCATCAAAAATTGCATATAAGATTGGTACTTCAACACCAGTAACTGTAAATGGTTCAAGTTATAACTTAGTAATACCAACAAGTTATACAAATTCAGGAACATTTTCATTACAGGCTATTGGTTATGCAGCAGATGGTACTGCAAGTGCAACTGCAACATATTATTTAAATGTTGAATCAATAGAATCATCAGTAAAACCAGTTGTAGTATTAAAAGTTAATGATGCAGTATTAAGTACATCAACAAGAATAATAATTGATGAAAATCAACCTATTAGTGTTGTACCTATATGCTCAAATGGTATTAGTAAAATACAATATAAAATTGGAACATCAGCAGTACAAACAATTAATAGTGCAAGTGGATCAATAGTAATACCAACAAGTTATACAAATTCAGGAACATTTAGTTTACAAGTTATAGCGTATTCTATAAGTGGTGTAGCTAGTGATACAGCAACATATTATATGGAAGTTAAAAAAGATGTTAATACATCAAGTTCTGAAGTTGTAGCAAAAGTTAATGGAACAGTATTAAATGTAGATTCATTAATAAAGATAGATGAAGGACAAGAAATTGCTTTATTAGCTACAAATGCTGTAAAAATTTATTATAAAGTTGGAACATCATATACAAATAGTATAGCGGGAGATAATGGATTAGTAGTAATACCAACAGCTTACACAAATTCAGGCACATTTACTTTACAAGTATATGCTATATTAAATGATGGTACACAAACATTAACAAAAACATATTACATGCAAGTTGTTAAAGAAATAGTTGAAACACCAACATTAGAATTAAGTGTAAATGGAAATGTTTTATCAACAGCATATAAAACAATTATTAGTGCAGGACAAGAAATTGCATTTAAAACAAATGGTTCTATGATTCAATATAAAGTTGGAACAAGTAATGTTCAAACAATGAATTCATCAACAGGAGCAATAGTAATACCAGCAGAATATACAAATACAGGTGCATTTAGTTTACAAGTTATTGCATATTCAGCAGATAATACAGCAAGTCCAACAGCAACATATTATATGGAAGTAAAATCAGGTAGTGATAATACTGTATATCCATTTATAATATTAAAAGATGAAAAATTAAATACAAACTTAGAAGGATTAAATATATCATTAAGAACAATACCAGTTACAACAAAATCTGGAAATATGAATTACATATTAATAAATGAATATGTACAATATAATATAGACTTTATTAACGCAGGTAAATCAATTAGTGATAAAGTATATATTACATTTGAAATTCCAACAGGTTTTACAGTTAATATAGCTGATGCAAAAGGTGGAAAGATTAATGGTAATACAATTACTTGGACATTTAATGGTTTAATCGAAAATGAAAAGGGAACAATTCCAGTAACATTATATTATACAGGAACTCAAGGTTCTGGAGCAGTTGCAACACCAGTTGCAAAAATTTCTACAGGGTCAGTAATGGATATGTCATCAGTTTGGAACTTTATAATAAAAGATTCTACAACAACAGTTGATGTAAATCATGTACCATTTATGATAGGTGATGAAGGAACAAATACATTTAGACCAAATGATGGTTTAAATAGAGCAGAAATGGCAATGATATTAGTAAGAATATTAGGATTAAACTTAGCAACAGATGATACAATAACATTTAAAGATGCAAAAGCATTTGAAGATGGAAGATATGCATGGTCAAAGGCTGCGGTTATGACTGTAACAAAAGCAGGATTAATGACAGGTTATGATGATGGTACATTCCAACCAGGAAGTAAATTAACAAAAGCTCAAGTTATAACAATAGTAGCAAGAGCATTAGAATTACAAAATAAAAATGTAGTAGATAGTCCTTTAGCAATAAAAGATCAACCAATTAAATTATTTAATAATTTAAGCGTAACTTATACATCATATGGATATGAAGAACATTGGGCAGCAAAATATTTAGCACAATTAATTAGATTAAATATGTTACCTGATTTTGCGAATACTATAGATGGTAACTTAGATATAGTTATAACAAGAGCAGAAACAGCAAAATTGATTTGTACAATGTTAACAAGAGGTCCATCAATTGATGTAACAAAAAACACTGAATTAACAAATACATTTGTTGATGTAGATTTAGCTACAGCATATTATGAATATATATTAGAAACAACAGCAGATGCACATGATGCACAATATCAAAAAAATGGTTGGGAAAAAATAGTAAAATAATAATTTGTTGAGATAATTTTATGCATATAAAAAAGCGCGAAAGCGCTTTTTTCTTTATTTTGAAGCACTTTAAATATTTAAATAATATTACATATTTAATTGAAAAAAATGTAAAAATAGTGTATAATATATATAGAATTGTGTATAAGGGGGAAAAATATGTTAAATAGAGTAAAAATAGTTATCACTATGTTAGTAGTATCAATTATGGTGTTATTATGTAGTAGTGTATTAGCAACACCTGGTAATGTAATAGCATCTATCAATGGAGAAAATTTATTACTAGGTTCAGTAGCACAAATTTATGAAGGTACAACAATAAAATTATCTTCAACAAATGCTACTAGTATAAGTTATAAATTGGGTACAAACGATCCAGTAACAATTAATGGATCAAGTATTAATATATCAGCACCAACAAGTTTTACTAATGCTGGTACAATTAGTTTACAAGTTTATTCTAAAGCATCAGATAATACTTATAGTGAACTTGTAACATATTATTTAAAAATTATAAAATCAACTACAAGTCCAATAGTAGCTGTAGATGTAAATGGTATAATAGTAAGTACAGCATCAAAAGTAATAATAAATGAAGGTCAAGAAATAAATATATCAGCAACACAAACAAGTGGAATAAGCCAAATACAATATAAGATAGGGACAAGTTCAGTTCAAACAATAAATGGAGCAAGTGGAAATATAACAATACCAACAGCATATACAAATACAGGAATATTTAGTTTACAAGTAATAGCATATGCAAATGATGGTACTGCTAATGATGTAGCAATTTATACATTTGAAGTAGTAAAAGAAGCAGTAGTAGTAGCAAATCCAGTTGTAACAGTAAAAGTGAATGATACAACAGTAAGTACAGCATCAAAAGTAATAATAAATGAAGGACAAGTTATAAATATATCAGCAACACAAACAAGTGGAATAAATCAAATACAATATAAGATAGGAACAAGTGCTATACAAACAATAAGCGGAGCAAGTGGAAATGTAATAATACCAACAGCATATACAAATACCGGAATATTTAGTTTACAAGTAATAGCATATGCAAATGATGGTACTGCTAATCCAGTAGTAACATATACATTTGAAGTAGTAAAAGAAGAAGTAGTAGCATCAAATCCAGTTGTAACAGTAAAAGTAAATGATACAACAGTAAGTACAGCATCAAAAGCAATAATAAATGAAGGCCAAGTAATAAATATATCAGCAACACAAACAAGTGGAATAAATCAAATACAATATAAAATAGGTCAAGAAACAGTTAAAGCGTTAAGTGGAGCAAGTGGAAATATAACAATACCAATAACATATACAAATACAGGAGTATTTAGTTTACAAGTTATTGCAATAGCAAATGATGGTACTGCCAATCCAGTAGTAACATACACGTTTGAAGTAGTAAAAGCTGTAACGTCAATTCCAACAGTTGTATTAAAAGTAAATGATACTGTTGTAAATACAAGTTCTAAAGCAATAATAAATGAAGGTCAAGTAATAAATATATCAGCAACACAAACAAGTGGAATAAGCCAAATACAATATAAGATAGGAACAAGTGCTATACAAACAATAAGTGGAGCAAGTGGAAATATAACAATACCAACAGCATATACAAATACAGGAATATTTAGTTTACAAGTAATAGCATATGCAAATGATGGTACTGCTAATGATGTAGCAATTTATACATTTGAAGTAGTAAAAGAAGCAGTAGTAGTAGCAAATCCAGTTGTAACAGTAAAAGTGAATGATACAACAGTAAGTACAGCATCAAAAGTAATAATAAATGAAGGACAAGTTATAAATATATCAGCAACACAAACAAGTGGAATAAATCAAATACAATATAAGATAGGAACAAGTGCTATACAAACAATAAGCGGAGCAAGTGGAAATGTAATAATACCAACAGCATATACAAATACCGGAATATTTAGTTTACAAGTAATAGCATATGCAAATGATGGTACTGCTAATCCAGTAGTAACATATACATTTGAAGTAGTAAAAGAAGAAGTAGTAGCATCAAATCCAGTTGTAACAGTAAAAGTAAATGATACAACAGTAAGTACAGCATCAAAAGCAATAATAAATGAAGGCCAAGTAATAAATATATCAGCAACACAAACAAGTGGAATAAATCAAATACAATATAAAATAGGTCAAGAAACAGTTAAAGCGTTAAGTGGAGCAAGTGGAAATATAACAATACCAATAACATATACAAATACAGGAGTATTTAGTTTACAAGTTATTGCAATAGCAAATGATGGTACTGCCAATCCAGTAGTAACATACACGTTTGAAGTAGTAAAAGCTGTAACGTCAATTCCAACAGTTGTATTAAAAGTAAATGATACTGTTGTAAATACAAGTTCTAAAGCAATAATAAATGAAGGTCAAGTAATAAATATATCAGCAACACAAACAAGTGGAATAAATCAAATACAATATAAGATAGGAACAAGTGCTATACAAACAATAAGCGGAGCAAGTGGAAATGTAACAATACCAACAGCATATACAAATACAGGAATATTTAGTTTACAAGTAATAGCATATGCAAATGATGGTACTGCTAATCCAGTAGTAACATATACATTTGAAGTAGTAGATAGTGAAAAGCCAGTTGTTGTATTAAAAATTAATGATGTAATATTAAGCAAGGGTTCAAAAATAATAATAGATGAAGGACAAGTTATTAATATTGTACCAACACATTCAACAGGAATAAGTAAAATAGAATATAAGATAGGAACAAGTTCAGTTCAAACAATTAACGGGGCAAGTGGAAATATAACAATACCAACATCATATACAAATACAGGAGTATTCAGTTTACAGGTTATTGCATATTCAAATAGTGGAATAGCAAGTGATTTAGCAACATATAGTTTAGAAGTTAATAAAGATATAAATACTTCTAAAACAGAAGTAAATGCAAGTGTAAATGGAACAATATTAAACACAAACTCATTAGTAAAAATAAATGAAGGACAAGAAATAGTTTTATCAACAACAAATGGTGCAAAAATTTATTATAAAATAGGAGCATCATATATAAATAATATAGTAGGATCTTCTGGAATAATTACAATTCCAACAGAATATACAAATGCAGGAACAATTAGTTTACAAGCATATGCTATATTAAATGATGGAACACAAACAGCAACAAAAGTATATTATATTCAAGTTATAAAAAATGTTAATAATGCACCAACAATAGAAGTTAGTATAAATGGTACACCATTAATAGTTGGATATAAAGCCATAATAAATGAAGGACAAGAAATTGTATTAAAAACTACAGGTACAAAGATTCAATATAAAATTGGTTTAGGCCAAGTTAAAACTATAAATGCTTCAACAGGATCAATAGTAATTCCGACGGAATATACAAATACCGGAGCATTCAGTTTACAAGTAATAGGTTATTCATCAAACGGAATAGCAAGTTCTACATATTCATATACAATGGAAGTTAAAGCAGGTCTTAATAATATTACATATCCATTTATAATATTAAAAGATGAAAAATTAAATACGAATTTAGAAGGATTAAATGTATCATTAAGAACAGTACCATTAACATCTAAGACGGGAAATATGAATTACATATTACTAAATGAATATGTACAATACAATATAGATTTTATTAATGTAGGAGCAACAATTACTAATAAAGTAACAGTAACATTTGAAATTCCAACAGGTTTTTCAATTAAAGTAGTAGATTCAAAAGGTGGAACAGTAAGTGGTAATAAAATTACTTGGACATTTGATGGATTAGCAAAAAATGAAAAAGGAACAATACCAGTAACTGTATATTATACAGGTACTAAAGGTAATGGTGCAATTGTAACACCAGTTACAAAAATTGCTACAACAAGAGTTATAGATACATCATCAGTTTGGAATTATATAATAAAAGATTCAACATCAACGGTTGTTGTAAACCATGTACCATTTATGATAGGTGATGAAGGAACAAATACATTTAGACCAAATGATGGTTTAAATAGAGCAGAAATGGCAATGATATTAGTAAGAATATTAGGATTAAACTTAGTAACAGATGATACAATAACATATAAAGATGCAAAAGCATTTGAAGATGGAAGATATGTATGGTCAAAGGCTGCAGTTATGACTGTAACAAAGGCAGGATTAATGACAGGTTATGATGATGGTACATTCCAACCGGGAAGTAAACTAACAAAAGCTCAAGTTATAACAATAGTAGCAAGAGCATTAGAATTACAAAATAAAAATGTAATTGATAGTCCTTTGGCAATAAAAGATCAACCAATTAAATTGTTTAATAATTTAACTTCAGTATATACATCATATGGAAGTAATGAACATTGGGCAGCAAAATATTTAGCACAATTAATTAGATTAAATGTATTACCTGACTTTGCTAATACAATAGATGGTGATTTAGATATAATTATAACAAGAGCAGAAACAGCAAAATTGATTTGTACAATGTTAACAAGAGGTCCATCAATTGATGTAACAAAAAATCTTGAATTAACAAATACATTTATTGATGTAGATTTAAATACATCATATTATCAATATATTGTTGAAACAACAGCAAATGCACATAATGCGCAATATCAAAAAAATGGTTGGGAAAAAATAGTTAAATAATTGTTATTAAAAAAATTATAAATAGAGAGAAAAGCACAAAAGTGTTTTTTTCTTTTAATTATATATATTGACTTTTTATAATAATATAAATATAATAAAATAGAAAATAAAAGAGGTAAAAATGCGAGTAAGATATAATAAAAATGCAGAAAAAATATTAAATGAAAATAGTATATGTATTAATAATCCATTAAATCTAAAAGGTAAGTGGAAAAAAGAATTTGCAAATAATAATCCTATATATTTAGAAATTGGTATGGGAAAGGGTAACTTTATAATTAATATGGCTAAAGCTTTTCCGAATGTTAATTTTATTGGATTAGAACGTAATAGAACCATACTTGTAAAAGCGCTAAAAAAGATACAAGAAGAGAATATAGCTAATATACGTATAATTTCTAATGATGCACAAAAATTATTAGATATATTCAAAAAAGGTGAATTAGATAAGATATTTTTGAACTTTTCAGATCCATGGCCTAAAAATAAGCATTTTAAAAGAAGATTAACATATAGAAGTTTTTTAGATTTATATGATATAATATTAAAAAAAGACTCAGTAATTGAATTTAAAACAGATAATCAAATTTTATTTGAATTTACTATTATGGAGATTTGTAATACAAGACATGATATGAAAAGTATATCATTAGATTTACACAAAACAGATGAATTTAATATTATGACAGAGTACGAAGAAAAGTTTTCAAAAAAAGGTAATAGAATATATAAGTTGGTATGGTTAAAAAAATAGGTGATTAAATGGCAGAACAAGACAAGCAAAATAATTTATTTGAAAAAATGAAAGCAAATATCCGCTTATATACAAAGTATAAGATGTTTGCTTTTGATGTTCTTTTTTATTATGCTATTGTTATACCATTTTTTTTACAAGCCAAATCAATGGATATGTCTGAAATATTATTTTTAGGTAGTATTTATTCATTTTCTATAGCAATACTTCAGCCATTTTCAAACTATTTAATTGAAAAAGTAGGCTTGAAAAATTCGACAGTAATAGGAAATATATTTTTTGCAATTCAGATGATATTGTTAATATTTGGTAATGATTTTTTAATATTTACAATTTCACAGGTTCTTGGTGCATTAGGTATGGCGTTAAAATCAACGGCTGAAAGCACTATATTAT
This sequence comes from Clostridia bacterium, assembly GCA_028701115.1. Classification (GTDB taxonomy): domain Bacteria; phylum Bacillota; class Clostridia; order TANB77; family SIG350; genus CALYAQ01. Next base: position 3,759 of record JAQVRJ010000023.1, on the reverse strand, counting down.
ATGAATCTTTAGTGCCATTAGATAAACAGTATTTATTTGCGAAATATGAAGGGTTAGCTAATTCAAGGTATTTTTATTTAGATGCAGTAGCATCAATAGTAGCTGGATTAACATTTATAATTAATCCATATATACCATTTACTTTAACATTAATTTTTATATTGATATCATTAGTACTATCTTGTAAATTTACGGAAACGCAGAATAATATAGTAAAATCTATATCAATTAAAGAGTATATGCATGGTTTGATATCTATTTTTAAAAGTAATAGGTCAAAGGCTTTGTTAGTATATGCTTTAATAATTACAGGAACAATGACTTTAGCTATGTCATTATATAAAGCTATTATATTGGATTTTGGTATATCTGCAGATGTATTAGCATATATTGTATGTGCATATTCAATTATTATGGGTGTAGGTACAAAACTTGGAGATAAGATTGAACGAAAGCTTAGAAAGAAGACATTGATTACATTTTTAACTTTATTCACTGCTTCATTTTTGATAATAGGTTTAATTGGATTAACAGAAATAAATGCTATAACAATATTTATTTTTGCAGTTTGCTTTATAATTATGGGAATAATACATGGAGCATATAGAGTGGCTATTAAGAAGTATGTAATAAACTTTACAACAACAGAAGTTAGAACAAAAATAACTTCATTATACTATAGTGCAGAAAATTTAGGTGGAACAATTTTATTATTTATTTCAGGATTATTATTAGCTGTATTTGATGTTGCATTAACAACTATTATAATAATGGTTGGCATTTTATTGTTAGGAACGATTATATATTATTTAACAAATAAAAAAATTGGTTTAAAACCTGAAGATTATAATCTGAAAGAAATAAATAATATTGATGTTAAAACACAACATTATATTGAAAGTTAATATATAACTAATTACTTTTAAGTAATTAGTTATTATAAATTTTTAAGCGTTTTTTAAGGTGTAATAGTTATAATGTAATAATAATATTTACTATATATTTTTTGAATGATATAATAAAAGGGGAGGTAAATATGAAGATTCTTATCATTGAAGATGAAAAAATATTATCAAATACAATAAAACAATATCTTTCAAAAATGTGGAATATAGAGCAAGCTTTTGATGGATATGATGGATATATGCTAGCAAGAGAAGGCATTTATGATGCTATTATATTAGATTTAATGATGCCAGAAATGAATGGATATGATGTTTTAAAAAGACTTAGAGAAAATGACATTAAAACACCAGTTCTAATATTAACTGCAAAAGATACAATAAATGATAAATTAAAAGGATTCAATTATGGTGCAGATGATTATATAACAAAACCATTTGAACTTGAAGAATTAAAAGCCAGAATAGAAGCTATTATTCGTAGAGATAAAGGAACTAGTTTTAATGATACCTTAAAATATAAAAATTTGGTATTAAATTTAAAAAATAGACAAGTTACCATAAATGGTGATATAATTAATGTGCCTGGAAAACAATTTGAAGTTTTAGAAATGTTAATAAATATGAAAGGAACCATTGTAACAAAAGATCAATTATTTAATAAAATATGGGGATTCAATTCTGAAACAACTACTAATGTTGTGGAAGTATATGCAAGTGGGTTAAGAAAAGAATTAAAAAAGTATGATTATGGTAAATATATAAAGACTATACGTGGTGTGGGGTATATGCTTATATAGGGGAGTATTAAATGCTAGAAAAAATGATTGTAAAAGAAGAATTAATTAAAAATATGATATTAACATTTTGCGTGATAGTATTATTATTTATTTTATTTGATGTGATAATATATAATCAAGTAAAACATAGCTTATATGAAAATATAGATAATGAATTAATACAATGTGCTAATAATTACTGCTTAAATATTATTAATCCATTTGATAAACAAAATCCAAGAATGATATATATTATTCGTGATATCAATGAGAATATAATCAATGAGAAAAGCATAGGCAGAATGTATAATGATTATTTAATATCATTACCATTTGATAAAAGCTTGGTAAATAGTCTGTATACATTAAATATTGCAAATGAATATAAATATAGAGGTGTAACAATGCAATTAGAAAACTTTGAAGGTATAATTGCAGGTTATGTTCAAATATTAGCAAATGTTGATGGCGAGACTCAAACATTAAATACACTATTAGGATTATTAGGATTAGTTACAGTAATATTGGTAATAATACTAGTACTTGTAAGTTATGGATTATCTCGTAGGACATTAAGACCAATAGTTGAATCTTTAAAAAAACAGACTGAATTTGTTCAAAATGCATCACATGAATTACGAACACCAATTGCAATTATTCAGGCTAAGCAACAATTATTATTGCAAGAACCTAATGCAAAAATAATAGATAAATCTGAAGATATTAGTTTAGTTATAAAAGAAAGTAAAAGATTAACGAAACTAATTAGAGAATTGTTAATTCTTGCAGCATCTGATTCTAATAATTTAGAATTAAAAAAAGAAAATATAAATGTTGATGATTTAATAAAAGAAATTACTAAATCATATATAGATTTTGCAAAAATAGAAAAGAAAGAAATAAATTTAGATTTGAATAGTAATATTTATTATAGTTTGGATAAAGATAAAATTTCACAATTACTAATAATTTTGTTAGATAATGCTATTAAGTATACTAAAGAAAATGAAAGTATCGAAATAAAAACATATAGCAAAGATTCAAAAATATTTATAGAAGTCGCAGATACTGGAATTGGTATTAGTGAAGAAGCTAAAAAACATATTTTTGAAAGGTTTTATAGAGAAGATAAAGCTCGTTCAAGAGAAAATGGTGGAACAGGGTTAGGATTATCTATAGCATATACGATAGTAAAATTACATGGTGGTTATATTAAAGTATTAAATAATACACCAAAAGGTACACGATTTATAATTAAAATATAAGATGAAAAGGGGATAATATATATGGGTTGGGAAGCAATAATATCAGATTTTGGTTTAATAATTTTAACTTTATTAATACCGGTGGCTGCAAGTTTTTATGTTAAATATCAGTATAGTGTAAAATCAAAGATTATGAATATGAAAGGTATTACTGGTGGAAAAATTGCCAGAATGATACTAGATAAAAATGGACTTAATGATGTAAAAGTTCAATCAATTGAAGGAAGTTTATCTGATCATTATGATCCAACAAAAAAAGTTGTAAATTTATCTACAGCTATTTATGCAAATGCAAGTATTGCATCAATAGCTGTAGCTGCACATGAGTGTGGACATGCTATTCAAGATAAAGAAAATGATACATTCATGAAATTAAGAAGCTCTTTAGTTCCAATAACTAATATATGTTCATATGCAGGATATGTTGCAATTATAATAGGAAGCATAGCGACTATTACTAATCTTTTATGGTTAGGTATAATTCTTATGTTGGTTGTATTAGCTTTTCAATTGGTTACTTTACCTGTTGAATTTGGTGCATCAAATAGAGCTTTAAAAGAGTTAGATGAAACATATTGTATTGGAGAAGATGAAATAAAGGCATGCAAAAGTATGTTGATTGCAGCTGCATTAACGTATGTAGCATCTGTAATAACATTATTATTAGAAATATTAAGATTATTTTTAATAGCAAGAAACAGTGATGATAATTAATTAAAAGAAAATAGTTAAATAAAAGTAAAAATCATAAATTTATATATTTATGATTTTTTTAATATAAATTTAAGTTTTTAGTTATATAATTTGTAAAAT
>JAQVRJ010000067.1 GCA_028701115.1 Clostridia bacterium | reverse complement strand
AAAGAGAAAAGTTTTATTGACATGAAATGTAGCTATTAAGCTACGTTTGCGAAGCATGCTTAAAAATAAATATTGGATTGTAAAAAAATCAAAAAAAAAATTGCCTACATTTACTTGACACATACTTTCTTTATAATAAAAACGTAATAGTATTGACAAAAATGATTTAATTTGTTATTATGATTAAGTACTATTTATGTGGCGGTGTAGCTCAGCTGGCTAGAGCATATGGTTCATACCCATAGTGTCGTTGGTTCGATCCCAATCGCCGCTACCAAATTATTGATATATCCAAATGTTAATATTTTAAAATATTAATATTTGTTATAGATATATATCGAGTTAATAAAGGTGTTAATTCGAATAATGGTAACGATTGTTATCATAATATTTTTTAAGGAGGAAGTTTAGATGGAAAAAGGAACAGTGAAATGGTTTAACCCAGAAAAAGGTATTGGTTTTATTGAAAGAGCAGAAGGAAAAGATGTATTCGTACATTATAGTGCTATCAATGTAGAAGGCTATAAAACTTTAGCAGAAGGCGCTACAGTAACATTCGATATAGTTGAAGCAGACAAAGGTTTACAAGCAGTAAATGTAACACCAGTTGCTGAATAAGATAATATTTTTTTGAAGTTAAAACTCGGCAATTAATTGCCGAGTTTTTTTATAGGTGATAAAATGAATAATGTGATGAAATTTTTAGCATGTAATAGTACGGTAAAAGTTACATGTGTTAATACAATTGAATTAGTAAACAAGGCAAAAGAGATACATGGGTTATCTCAATTAGCAACCAAGATATTTGGCGAGTTTTTGACTATTGGAGCTATTTTAGGTGCAGACTTAAAAGATGAGACAGATAATTTAACCTTGCAAGTAAAATCAGATTATGCTCAAATGACATGTGTTTGTAAAAAAGGTGCTAAAGTTAAAGGATATATACAAAATGAGCCAGTATTTGAAAATGGTACAATGTATATAATTAAAGATTTAGGATTGAAAGACCCATACATGGGTATTACAAATATTGAAAATGGAGATATAGTTAATTCTTTTGTTAAATATTATGCTAAATCAGAGCAAATACCTACAGTATTATCTGCAGGTGTTGTATTTGACGAGAATAATAATGTAAAACAGGCTGGTGGCTATATGATACAACTTATGCCTGATGCTACAGAAGATGTTATAGATTTAATTGAGGAAAATATTAAAAACACAGAAACGATGACTCAAATGTTAGATAAGAATATGTCGCTAATGCAAACAGCTAAATCTTTAACTAAAGATGAAGATATTTTGACTATGATAGCAGATATAAAAAATGAATATGTTTGTGATTGTTCAAAAACAAAAATGATAAATGGAATAGCTACTTTATCTAAAGATGAAATACAAAATATTATAAATGAAAATAAAGATATTGAAACAGTATGCCATTTTTGTAATAAAAAGTATATAATAAAAGTAGAAGAATTAAAGCATATATAATTAATATATGCTATATATGTATCCATAGCTCAGTTGGATAGAGCGCTCCCCTCCTAAGGGAGAGGTCGGAGGTTCAATTCCTCTTGGGTACACCAAACAATAGAAATATATATTTCTATTGTTTTTTTTACGAATATATAATAAAATTATATAGGTGATGAAATGAAAGATTCATTTATGAAGGAAGCATTAAAACAAGCACAAAAAGCATATGCTATTGAAGAAATACCTGTTGGTTGTGTAATTGTTAAAGATAATAAAATAATAGCAAAAGGATATAATAAAAAAGAAACAACAAATAATCCATGTGGTCATGCAGAAATTATAACCATACAAAAAGCTTGTAAGAAAATTTCTGAGTGGAGATTAGAAAATTGTGAAATGTATGTTACTCTTGAACCTTGTATGATGTGTGTAGGAGCAATTATTCAATCTCGTATTAAGAAAGTATATATTGGTACTTTAGATAAAAAAACAGGAGCGGTTATATCTAAGATTGATGTTAATAATCAATATATCGTTAATCATAAATTTGAATATGAAGTTGGAATATTAGAAGATGAATGTAGTAATATTTTAAAAGATTTTTTTAGAATCTTGAGAAAGGGAAAAGTATGAAAGATTATTATGCTATATTAGAAATAAATGAAGCTGCTTCAAAAGAAGTAATCGAGAAAGTGCATAAGATTCTAATAAAAAAATATCATCCAGATTTAGAAAAAGATATAACTAAAAAAGCTAAAAATGAAGAAAAAATGAAGGAGATAAATGAAGCGTACGAAGTATTAACTGATATAAATAAAAAAGAAAGTTATGATACAGAATTAAAAGAATTTAAAATACAAGAAATAATGGGAGAAATACGTAGTAGACAAGAAAAAGATGTTAATACTGAACAATATCCAAAACAAGCGGTATATTATGAACAAACTCCTCAACCTCCATTTCAACAAGATATTTCATATGAAGAAAATATGCAATATCAAAATGCTTCAGATGAAGAAATACGCAGACAAGCTCAAGTATATTATGATGAGCTATATCGTCAATATTTAAGATATAACGGGTATAAAGAGCCTGAAGATTTCAAAACTGTAGCCAAAAGATATTTGACTTTATTTATTACACTTGTAATATTAGCTTTAATTATATATGTTATGTATTCAATACCATATACAAATGAGTTAATGAGTAAAATAATATTTTCAAATGATATATTAGAAAAACTATTAGGTAATTTCTTTAAATAGCATGTAAAACTATTTTTATATAGATATTTTTTAATATATTATTCTAAAAGTTGAAAAAAATTTAAAAATATAGTAATATATATGGGTGTTATGGAGAGATGTCCGAGCTGGTTTAAGGGGCATGTCTGGAACACATGTATAGATTAATCTATCGAGGGTTCGAATCCCTCTCTCTCCGCCAGAAAGGAAAACTATGAAAGAAAAGATTAAAAAATATTATTCATTAATAATTAAAATTATTATAATTGTACTAGTATTAATAATATTTGCTTTGATAGGATATTTTATTAGACAAAATATACCAATGTTCGTTGTTAATGATGTTTTTGTTA
>JAQVRJ010000066.1 GCA_028701115.1 Clostridia bacterium | reverse complement strand
GATAAGTTTTCTTCTATATTTAAATCATCTATTACAATATTAGGTTTTAAGAAAGAGAAAACCTCTTCTTTATATGAAAAAGACCAATTAATCCAACTAATGTTGTTATCATTTAAAAGTTTAATCCATTTTTTTAAAGTCTCTGCATATATTTCAGTATTTTTATTATTATCTGATACTCCCCATTCTGTTACAAATATAGGAATATTATTTTCAATTGCTTTTGATAAATTAAATTCTGCACTTTCAAAGTTATTGCTGCTAGGATAATAATGGTAAGCATACATAATATTATCTCCTAAAATAAGATTGCCTTCGATTGCTTTTAAGTTCTTTGACCAAGTTGGAGTACCTACTATAATAATTGAATTTGAATTTTGACGAATTGTACTAATTATTTTTTCTGCATATGGTTTAATGCTTTCTATCCAAGAAGCATTATTTCCATTAGGTTCATTACATATTTCATAAATAATGTTAGGTGTGTATTTATATTTCTCAGAAATTTCGTTAAAGAATTCATTTGATTCGTTTATATATTTGTTTGGATCTCCATCAGATAGTATATGCCAATCGATTACTACATACATATCTAAAGCAATACAGTTATTAATTATTTCAATAACTTTGTTTTTAATATTATCTTTATCAGAAATATATCCACCCTCTTCAGTATACATAGCAATTCTAAAAATATTAACATTAAATTTATCTCGTAATTGTTTTAAAGAATCATATGTAATTATATCACTGTACCATTGAATACCATGACTACTTATTCCTTTTAATTGGAATGTTTCATTTCTAGAATTTTTTATTATTGAATTTTCTACATGAAGATATCCATTATATGATACTAAATTAGATTTTTCCATAGTTACATATTGAAAAAAAACATAGGAAATTATGTTAAGCAATATAACTAATAAAATTAATATGAATATTAATGATTTATCTTTCATATATTCCTCCCTTTTTATTTAAAATAATTTTTTAGTTTATATTTAATAACATTGTTATTTTTTGTGTTTATTACTTTTTTATTAGTATTATTAGTATCAAATCTAATGGCTATTAATAAATAGAATGTGTTTATAACTATCCATATTAAAGACAATAAATATGTTAAAAGCAGTGCTCCACTGCAAATTTTTATTATACATATAACTAATGCTGTAATATTTAATAAAAGAAAAGCACAGTGTATGCATAATAACTTTATATTCATGTTTGTAATTTTTTTATTTTTAAATTCTTTTGGCGATACTTCAAAATTTAAAGGTTTTTTAATAAATATATTTGATAACAGTTTAATAGATAATATTGGAGAAAGTATAACTTCCCTAATATTGTTCCATATATATGAATTTTCTTTTTTATATACTAAGTTTATAAAGAAAAGTTTTAATATGTATATAGGTAACCATATAATTAGAAATGTTGTAATATTACAATCAATAACTATAATGCTAAATAGTATAAATAGTAATGGTAAAATTAAATAGAATATTCTTTTAATATTAGATAGCCAATGAAGTAGACAACTAAAATAATCTAATTTTTGGTTGAATTTTAATCCTTTGAATTTAAAGAAGTTGTAATTTTTAATCATTTGAATACAACCAGTTGCCCATCGAGAACGTTGTTTAATAAATCCATCAAAATCTAACACAGAATAGCCAAATGCGCTATTATTATTTAATGCAATTGTATCATAACCTTTATCTTGAATTAACATACCAGTAGCAATATCTTCTGTAATTGTTTTAACAGCAAAACCATTAATACTATCTAAAGCAGCTCTGTTATATACTACATTAGTCCCACAACATATAACACTATTGTTTTCATTTCGTGCTAATTGTATATTATTGAAAAAGTAGTTTTGTTCATATGGTATCTTATTTTCCAGATTAAATCTATATTGAAAAATATCTGGATTTTTAAAATTTTGTGGCAATTGCAAAAATCCAAGATTAGTATTATTTATAAAATATGGTATAGTTTCTAAAAGAAAATTAGGTTCTGGAGACATATCTGCATCAAAAGTTACAACATATGGTGAAGTTGTAAGTGCCAATGCATTGTTGTAATTTCCTGCTTTAAAATTAACCCTTTTTTTTCTAGTAATGTAGTTTATATTCAATTTTTTTGCTAATTCATTACATTCTTTTCTATTTCCATCATCACATAAATAAATATGCAATAGAGATTTGTTTGGATAATTTAAGTTTTTGCAATTATTAATAGTTTCAGTCAATATATCTATACTTTCATTATATGTTGCAATAAAGATATCTACTTCTGGATAATCTGTATCTTTGATTAAAGGAAGAACTGGAATTTGTTTTTCTTTTAATAGAAAGTTTTTAGAGTATATAGTGAAATCTATTGCTTCCCATAATTCTATGAATAATAAAAGAATACCAAATATTAAAGATAATATTCCAAGGTGTATAGGAATAGTAAATAATGCCCTAAAAACAAGATAAAATATAGTTAGTAGTGTAATTAATATAAATAATGTAGTGTTTGTTTTTTTCATTTTTTCCTCCTAGTGAATTAGATTATATCATATAATATATAGTACAATCAATTAAAATTGACTTTTTAATGAATATATAATAGTATAAAGGAAAATAATAACAAAGGAGGGCATATATGAAAGTTTGCAATTTGCAATATAAAAAGTAAAAATAACAACCATTATTTATGGCTGTTATTTTTATTTATGGCTGTTATTTTTTATGTAAAACTTGACATCTTAGGTAATGTAATATAATATAAAAAAAAGTAATATATAAGGAGGAGTATATGAAAAGAGGAATATCTTTAGTAGCATTAATTATAACAATAGTTGTATTAATAATACTAACAAGTGTTGTAGTATTTAATATGAATGCACCAATAGAAGAAGCGGTATATGCTAAGTTTGCAAATGATGTATCTGTTATACAAGAAAGCGTAACAATGAAATTATTAGATAATGAAGCCAGATATGCGATAAATCAAAAAGCGAAATTATTAAGATGGGTAGGAATAATAGATGGTTACACAGAAGAAATGGCAAATGAAGGTATAGAACCACTTTTTGATAATAGTACAATAGTTATAAAAGGAAACAGAGTTCTAAAAATATCTTCAG
>JAQVRJ010000065.1 GCA_028701115.1 Clostridia bacterium | reverse complement strand
TTTCGTGTTGGTTTGACACTTACATTATACTGGATTGTCTATGTTTTTTATATAGTTTTTTTAAAAAAAGATAAAAAACTAGTAGGTAAATCTTTTATGATTTGCCTACTAATATTTTACACTAACCATAATTTTTAATAATGCAATGATATTACTAAAAAGTATAATATTAATATAAAGTAAAAGTACATTATTCTTATCATATAATTAAAAAATATTTTGTCTTTTTATTTCATTAACAATTATTATTTCTAAAACTATTAACATAAATATTTACATATTTCTTTAAAAAGTATTGTAAATTTGACATTAAAATGATATATTTATTAAAACTAAAAGTAAAGGAGATCTCCTCTATGGAAAATATAATTTATAAACTTGCAGATATTAAAGATTTAGATGAAATTATAGAACTAGGTAACCTACTTGCAGACTTTGAAATAACAGAACGCGGAAAAGACTTTTGGGACAAAGAAACACTTAAGAATTGTCTTGAACAACCAGATAGTGGATTAATTGTTTGTTCTTACTATGACAATAATTTAGCTGGTTTTATTATTATAAATAAAAATACAGTATTTAAAATAGCTTCTATCGATTATATTTTTGTTTTACCTAAATACAGAAGTTTAAAAATAGGAAAAGAATTATATAATATGACTATAGAAGAATTAAAAAAATCTTCAATTAAGCAATTATCGATAACAATTGAATACAATAACAAAAGTATAATTGATTTCTTTGAATGTAGAGGTTTTGATAAAACATTAAATATGGTTAATCTAGATTTAAAAATTAAATAAAAATAACATTATCTTATTAGATAATGTTTTCTTTTTATATAATATATGCTTCTACTTTAACTTGTTCAATATTTTCTTTCTTATCTTTACTTACTAATATAATACAAACTATACCTGCAATAATAAATCCCATGCCTCCAAATAATCCAACTGGTGTTGGCCCCAAAAGAACATTTTGAGTACCATTCGCAAAAAATATAGCAACAGCTGCTACTGCATTTAATGCTCCATGAGCTATTGCACATGGAATAGCACTTTTTGTTCGTATAGATAAATATGCAAAAAACATACCAATAAATATACAAAATAATATCATACCAATTATTCCTAAATATGGATAACCCCAATAATCAAAACCATAATTATGTCCCATAATTATAACTGGTAAATGCCATAATCCCCAAATTACACCTGTTAAAATAATAGCTTTAACATTTCCCATCTTTTCAATTAATTTAGGTAACAAATATCCTCTCCAACCTAATTCTTCACCAAGTGCAGGAATGAAATTTAATATTGGTCCTAACAATAAAGCTAACAATAATTGAGAAATTAATAAAGTTTCAATCGCTGGCAATGTAGATACATCTATATTAGCAGCTTCATATTCTGCAATTAAATTTTGTTCCATAGTACTCATACTAGGATCAAAAGTATTAGGAAATAATATGAAAAATATTAATGCACCAATTACAGTTAATACAGCTGGTCCAATCCATGCAAATATATAATATTTAATATTACCTTTAAAATTAGGTTTTAAATACATATTTTCAAACTTTTCTTTTGTAAATAATCTTGTTAATAGACAACAAATTGCTGGAATAAACATCATAAGTGAAATCCATATCATGCCAAAGTTAGAATTCATTCCCCCATTTGCCATTAAATAGAACTCTGCCGCATACGTAATACCAAATGTTAATAATAAAAATATAATTATTCTTTTCATCTTTTTTCCCCTTTACAATTCTAATTTACCTTTATATTTCATATAAATAGCTTTTTTTAATAATGCATTTTCTTCAGCTTCTAGATTTTTATCTTTTGCTAATATTTTAAAAGCAATCTCTTGAACTATTTTTAATACATTCATGTCTGTAAACAAATTTGCTATTTTAAAATCTGGTAATCCATGTTGATTTACTCCAAAGAAATCTCCTGGTCCACGCAATTCTAAATCTTTTTCAGATATTTCAAATCCATTATTTGTTTTTTCCATAACATTCATACGTTGCTTTACTAATATAGACGAGCTATCATATTTTAGTATACAATATGATTTATCTGAACCCCTACCAACTCTTCCTCTTAATTGATGTAATTGAGCTAAACCAAATCTTTCAGCATTCTCTATAACCATTAATGTAGCATTTGGTACATCAACACCAACTTCAATTACAGTGGTAGATATTAAAACATCAATATCTCCATTTTTAAAATCATTCATTACAGCAGTCTTTTCTGTATTTTTCATTCTACCATGTAATACTGCAATTCTACATCCATTTAATACAGAAGAATAATATTCATATCTTTCATTTAATGATTTAGCTATAATACTTTCAGATTCTTCTATTAAAGCACATACTATATATACTTGCTTGCCTTCTTGAACATTTTTTACAATAAATTTATTTAATCGTTCTTCTTTATCCTTTGTTATTGCAAATGTATCTATTTTTTTTCTTCCTGGAGGTAATTCATCAATTACAGATATATCCATATCTCCATAAAGAATTAAGCCTAATGTTCTTGGTATCGGTGTTGCTGTCATAATTAGTATATCTACATTTTGAGCTTTCGCAGAAAGCTTTGAACGTTGTCTTACTCCAAATCTATGTTGCTCATCAGTTATTACCAAACCTAAATTTTTAAACACTACATTATCTTCAATTATTGCATGTGTTCCTATTAAAATATCTATATCTCCATTTTGTAAATCATCTAATATTTTTTCTTTTTCTTTTTTTGAAGTACTTCCTATTAGTAATCCACACTTTAAACCAATGCTAGCATAAATATTTTTCAATGTATCATAATGTTGAGCGGCAAGTATTGCAGTTGGTGCCATCAATACACATTGATAACCATTTTTTACTGCTTTAAACATACTAATCCCAGCTACTATTGTTTTACCAGAACCAACATCTCCTTGCAATAATCTATTCATACATTTATCTGATTCCATATCTTTAAATATTTCTTCTAATACTTTTTTTTGTGCATTAGTTAATGTAAAAGATAATTGATTAAGTATTTCATCTGTTGGAACATCTTTAAATACAATTCCCTTTTCTCTATTCTTAACTCCATTTTTTAATAACAATAACATTAACTGTAAATG
>JAQVRJ010000064.1 GCA_028701115.1 Clostridia bacterium | reverse complement strand
AAAAACGCTAAACCATTTTTAAAAACGCTTGAACCAATAATAATATATAAAGATAATGGTGAATATACTCAAAAAATATATGATATATATGGAAAGGAGCCTATAAATGAGTAAAGGTAATCTATATATAGTAGCAACCCCAATAGGAAATTTAGAAGACATATCTTTTAGAGCATTAAGTGTTTTAAAAGAAGTTGATTTAATAATTGCAGAAGATACTAGACATAGTTTATCTCTTTTAAATCATTTTAATATTCAAAAACCTTTAGAAAGTTACCATAAATTTAATGAATCAAAAAAATCAATAAATATCATATCTAGATTATTAGAAGGTAAGAATATAGCTTTAATCTCTGATGCTGGTACACCTGGAATATCTGATCCTGGTAATATACTTATAAAAGAAGCTATAACTAATGATATTAATGTTATACCAATTCCTGGCGCTTGTGCACTAATACAAGGTCTTATATGTTCAGGTTTTAATACATCAAATTTCTCTTTCTTTGGATTTTTATCTACAACAAATAAAGAACGAAAAAAACAATTAGAACAAATTAAAAATAGTACAACAGAAATTATAGTATTATATGAAGCACCTCACAAACTAGAAAAAACTTTACAAGATCTTTTAAATACAATTGGAGATTCAGAAATATGTATAAGCAAAGAAATAACAAAAATACATGAAACACATTTTAGAACAACAATTAGCAACGCTATTAAATTTTATTCTAAAAATTCACCTAAAGGTGAATATGTTATTACAATTAAAAAAGAAATTGAAAAAATTATATATGATATTTCTGATAAAAAAACTCAAGAAATAATAATTGATATATATTCATCTAAAAAAAATAATTATAAAGCTAAGGATATTGCAAAAGAATTATCTGATAAATTAAATATTTCTAAAAATGATATATATTCATTTATTTTAAAGATCAAATAAAAAATATACATAAACATAAAACAAAAGATTTAATTTTATTAAATCTTTTGTTTTATGTTATAATCTATAATACTTTTTAATTTATTTTATTGCTTTTATACATTTAGAACACACATTCTTACCTTTGAACTTTTTAAGATCCTTAGATTGTCCACAAAATGTACAAACTTCGCTATATTTTGTTAAAACTATTTTATCTTCTTCTACATAAATCTCTACTGGATCTCTTTCATCAATTCCAAAATTTCTTCTAATTTCTTTAGGTAAAACTATTCTTCCTAATTCGTCGATTTTTCTTACAACACCTGTTGATTTCATAATGAACACTCCTCCTTCTTTTTAGTTTCTGCTCATATATTATCATAAGTGTTTAAATAATGCAATATTTTTACAAAATATTACAAAAATTTACTCGCCAGATTTTAATTTATTTGCCATATCATTTGCATTTAAAGCATCTATCATTTCATCTAAGTTACCATTTAAAAAATCTTCCATTTGATAGATACTAAAATTAATTCTATGATCTGTAATTCTTCCCTGTGGATAATTATATGTTCTTATCTTTTCACTTCTGTCTCCGCTACCGACTTGACTTTTTCTATCTTGAGCATATTTTGAATTTTGTTCTTGTAATTGTTTATCATATAATCTTGAACGTAACATTTTCATAGCAGATTCTCTATTTTGTATCTGAGATCTTTCGTTTTGGCATTCAACAACAATACCTGTTGGATTATGTGTTATACGGATAGCTGATGAAGTTTTATTAACATGTTGTCCACCTGCTCCAGATGCTCTATAAGTATCTATTCTTAAATCATCATCATTTATTTCGACTTCAACATCTTCTAATTCTGGTAAAACAGCTACTGTTACTGTTGATGTATGAATTCTACCACTTGATTCTGTATCTGGTACTCTTTGTACTCTATGAACACCACTTTCAAATTTTAATCTACTATATGCACCTTTACCAGATAACAAAAATGATACTTCCTTTATTCCTCCTATACCAGTTTCATTCATATTAAGTATTTCAATTTTCCATCTTTTTCTTTCAGCATACATTGTATACATTCTAAATAAATCTGCAGCAAATAAAGCAGCTTCTTCGCCACCTGCTCCGCCTCTAATTTCAATAATTACGTTTTTCTCATCATTTGGATCTTTAGGTAAAAGTAATACTTTAAGTTTTTCTTCCAACTGTACAATTTTTTCTCTATTTTCATCTAATTCAATTTGTGCTAAATCTGACATTTCTGCATCATTTAACATTTCTTTAGCATCCTCTATAGATTGATTACATTTTTTATATTCTCTATATGTCTCAACTATCTCAGATATAGATGCATGTTCCTTCATATACTTAGTCCAATTTTCATTATCTGCAATAATGGCTGGATCACTAATTTTTTCTGTTAATTCATCATATCTTTTCTCAACACCATCTAATTTTTTAAACATTTTCTTTCCTCACTTGTTCTCTATTTTTGAAGATTAATCATAAAAGGATAATCTCCTATATATTGTCCATCTTCTATAAAATTACCATATGGTAATTGAAGCAATATATTGTATGTATACTTATCTTCACTCATTGTTTCAAACACAATATCTAAACTTACCGTAAATTGAATATCTGATTTCAATATTCCTGTTGGTTTTAATAAAGTACCATCAAATGTTAATTCATTAACATTATTATACACATATCTAATAAAATCATCATTTACAAAAGATAAGGCTATTTGTCCGCCTTTTATAGATATTTGATTTTCAGTAGTATTATCTATACTAGAAACAATATTATATACTATTGAATCTTTAAATTCAATTCTCTCATTATTAGAATTAATATAATACATTTCTATATTTCTTCCTATTTTAGGATTCTGCATAACTTTTACATTTTCTACTGAAAAACTTTTTAAATATTTTTTATTAGAATCAAAAATATATGGATTTGCTATATGCCCAAAATTGATATACACATCATTTATCTGGCTCAAAGATAAATTCCAGCTAGCAGTTAACACATCATTTACATCTTTTCCATCAACTGAACATTTAACAAAAACATCATTAACAACGAACATTGGTATATTTTGTCTAATAAAATATCCTATCAAAGCAAATATTATTAATACTAGTACAATTATAATAATTTTAATTATTAATGAATAATATTTTTTAAT
>JAQVRJ010000022.1 GCA_028701115.1 Clostridia bacterium | reverse complement strand
ACAAAATATTTTTGAAAGATTTTTAGATACTGCAAAAGTAAAAATAGATACAAATTCATTATCTACAGCTAATCAAACCGATCTTAAGATAATATTAAAAAAGAATTTAGCAGATCAATTAAGAAAAGAATTACTAATTTATATAGATAAAGCTAAATATGGTAATGAGCGTACAGAAAAAGATGTTGAAGCTATATTAGAAAAAGAAAGCGAAGCAAAATTTGATGTGGAATATAAATTTATAGATGTAATAAAATATACATTTTTAAGTATTCCATTATATTCAATTGCATTTTCAATTATTTCTGTAATTTGGGCTTTATATGTATTTTGTTTTGAAACTTCTCTTGTAGGTGATGATTATATAGCAAGTATATTTGCTATAATATTATTTATTGTACCGATAATATATAGTACATTTAGTAAATTATTTAAATTGTATAATTTTAAAGCAAGAAGAATAGAAGATAAAGTACACATAGAATATGGATTACTTACAAAAAAGAAATATACAATTCCAATAGATAAAATAAATGCAATTATACTTAAACAACCATTTTTTGCAAGATTAGCAAAAATGTATACTGTTGAAATTGTTAATATAGGTATGGGAGAAGAAGAAAAAGAAGTACCGGTACTATTATTAATGTCAACAAAAAAAGAAATGTTAGAAAAAATGAATATGTTATTACCAGAAATATATATAAATCAAGAAGGTACAAAACAACCAAGAAAAGCTATAATACCAATAAGTATAGGCGTTGCTATATATTCAATTATCGCTAGCTTATGTATATGTGCATTTGCTCCAATAATCTCATATTTAGGAATATTAGGATTTGCAATAATAGCCATTATATTAGGATATTATACAAAATATTTAGCATATAATGATAATTTTGTATATGTTACTAATGGAGTTTTTCAAAAGAAAACAGTTATTATTAAGTATGAAAAAATGCAAAAGTATGCATTAAAATCAAATTTTATAACAAAAAAATTACACTTAAATAAAGCATGTATAAATGTATTGGCAAGTACTGCCAATGTAGAACATAGTACAGGATATTTTGATGAAGATATTTTTGAAGAGATAAATAAAAATTTTATTTAAGGTTAAGAAAGATAAAAAAAAGGGAATAGAATTTAGTTCTATTCCCTTTTATAATATTTGATCTTTTAATATTAATACAAACTTCCTTCTGTATATCCAGATGGAATGTTAAATAAAGATTGTTTTACATTTGTATTAAATTCGACAATTTCAATTAGAGAGTTTTCGCCATCAGCAATTGTTTCCATATATTTTAATTTGTCATTATTATCAAAGTAAAATATTGTTTTATTTGTTTTTTCTGTTAGATTATCATAAAATGATTCAAAGTAATAACTTGTTCCGTTAATTTCTTTATTTCCTGATTCAATAAATGCTTCTGTAGCGTTTTTATTTAAATCTCCAAAAATATTTGAATTATTTTCTGAGCTTCCGCCTTCCATTATCATATACATTTTTTCATTGTGCATTATATAAATAATATCGGTTTCGTTAACAATTATACCATATCCAGCATCTTGGACATTTGTTGCCATTTTTTTACCATCTACAGATATTTCAATAATTGCATTCTTAATTGGTTGACCATTAATATCTTCAACATCTGATTTGTATTTCATATAATATTTATCAGAAAAAGTAGTAAAGAATGTCACAGTTTTTAAATTTAAAACTGGATTAATTGGATAGGTTTGTTCTGAGGGGGTACTTGGATTAGATGGTGTTGCTGGCGCAATTGGTGTTGCTGGATTATCTGTCACGTTTGGTTGTTCATTATTTGTACAACCAGTTAACATATATGTCCCCATTAATAATAAAATTGAAATTAATAATATATTTAATGTTTTTTTCATAATATCACTCCTTGTTAATAATAATATTATATTTTAAGGTAAATGTCTATAAAAAAATTAAAATATTTAATATTCTTTTAAAAGTATTGATAGTACATATATTTTAGTTTTATTTAATTGACTTTTTAATATATATATTATAAAATAAAATTGTTAAAAGGGGGATAAATATGAATATATGGCATGATATAGATAAAGAAAGAGTAAAACCTGAATGTTTTATTTCTGTAATTGAAATAACTAAGGGTAGCAAGAATAAATATGAATTAGATAAGGAAACAGGTATGTTAATACTTGATAGAGTCTTATATACATCAACACATTATCCAGCAAATTATGGTTTTATACCAAAAACATATGCCGAAGATAATGATCCATTAGATGTATTAGTTTTATGTCAAGAATATATACATCCATTAACATTAGTAAAATGCTTTCCTATAGGTGTAATGAAGATGAAAGATAATGATGAACTTGATGAAAAAATAATTGCTATTCCAGTTAAAGATCTATCATTAAGTTGTTACAATGATATCAAAGAATTACCATCACATTTATTTAGTGAAATAGCACATTTCTTCGAAGTATATAAAATGTTAGAAGGTAAAAAAACAGAAATAGTTGAAACATCTGGCAGAGATGAGGCCATTGCAGTAATTCAAAAATGTATGAAAGCATATGATGAAAAATTTAATAAATAAATAAATAGAATTTTATAGGAGTGATATTTATGAAAGTTGAACAAATTAGTTTTGTAGGCGGAGATATGAGAATTGTGCATTTAATTGAATTATTAGCAAAAGATGGATATAAAATAAAAACTTTTGGATTTGATAAGTTTACAATGACTAATGATCATGTCATTAAATGTGATACATTAGTAGAAGCAATTGAAGATTCGAAAATTGTTATTGGCCCATTACCATTTTCTAGCAATAATGAAACAATAAATGCACCATTTAATTCCACATCAATTTTAATATCTAATTTATTAGAATTATTATCATCAAAACAAATATTAATTGCTGGAAGGATTGATACAAAAATTGGAACAATGTTATTAGAAAATAATATTAAAGTAATAGATATAATGTCTCGTGAAGAATTTGCTGTTTTAAATGCTATATCTACAGCAGAAGGTGCATTGCAATTAGCTATGGAATCATCACAAACAACATTACATAATACACCAGTATTAGTAATGGGATTTGGCAGAATAGGAAAAATAACTTGTAAAATGCTTGATGGAATTGGTGCAAAAGTATATTGTGAAGCAAGAAAGTTTTCAGATATTGCATGGATTAAAGCCTATGGTTATGAACCAATTCATTTAAATGATTTAGATAATAATATAAATAAATTTAATTTATTTATTAATACAATACCTTTTGTTGTATTTACAAAAGATAGAATCGATAAAATGAATAAAAATGCTGTTTTTATAGACTTAGCATCTAAACCAGGTGGTATAGATGTGAATTATGCTAAGAAAAAAGATATAGATTTAAAATTAGCTTTATCTTTACCAAGTAAGGTAGCACCATTAACAACAGCATATCATATGAAAGAAACTATATATAACATTTTAGAAGAATTATAGGAGGATAGGATATGGACGAGATAATACAAGCAGTTATATTAGCAATTGTACAAGGATTAACAGAATTATTACCTATTTCAAGTTCAGCTCATTTATTTTTAATTCCTTGGTTCTTTAATTGGGAAACAATATCTCCATCTTTTGATGTAGCTTTGCATGCTGGAACATTACTTGCAATAAGTGTTTTCTTTTTTAAAGATTGGATAAATTTATTTATTGGTGGATATAAGTTAGCTGTAAAAAAAGAAAAAACAACAGATGGAAAGATGTTCTGGTATTTAGTTGCAGCAACAATTCCTGGAGCTTTAATAGGTTATTTATTTGATAAATTTGTTGGCGAATCAATGAATATTCCAATTATAATTGGAATAGCATTAATAATTATGGGTATATTATTATACATTATTGATAAATACTGTATAAACAAAACTACATATGAAAATATAACGTTTAAACAATCGTTTTTAATAGGATTTTCTCAAGCATTAGCTTTTATACCAGGTGTTTCACGTTCTGGTGTTACAATGACTGTTGCAAGATTTATGGGAGTAAATAGAGAAGCAGCAGCTAAATTTTCATTTATGTTATCTACGCCAATAGTTTTTGCTGCTGTTGTATTGCAAATTAAAGATTTTGTTTTTGGATGGCCTTTAATAATAGGAATTCTTGTAAGTTTTATTTTTGGTTTAATTGTTATAAAGTTTTTATTAGAATTCTTGAAAAAAGGCAGTTTTAAAATTTTTGCAGTTTATAGAGTAATATTAGGTATTGTTGTAATTGCAGTTGCTTTATTTATAAAATAGGAGGGTGACAATATGGGAAATATAATTGACGGTTTAGCAATTTCAAAAAAAATAATGCATGAATTAAAAGAAGAAGTAGATTTATTAAAAGAAGAAAAAAATATAGCACCTAGTTTAGCCGTTATACTTGTTGGTAATGATCCATCATCTAAAATTTATGTGAGAAACAAAGCTAAAGCGTGTGAAACTTTAGGAATTATTGCACAAGAGTATTATTTACCAGAAGATGCTTGTGAATGTGAATTATTGAGTTTAATTAAACAATTAAATGAAGATGATACGGTTGATGGTATTTTATTACAAAGTCCAATTCCTTCTCATTTAAATATTGCAAAAGCTTTTAGTAAAATTAAACCAGAAAAAGATGTTGATGGGTTTAATCCAATTAATATAGGTATGTTATCTATGGGATATCCAGTATATATTCCTTGTACTCCATTAGGCGTAATGAAAATGTTTTATGAGTATAATATTGATGTAGAAGGTAAGAATTGTGTAATAGTTGGTAGAAGTAATATAGTTGGAAAGCCGATGGCACAATTACTAATAAATAAAAGTGCAACTGTAACTATATGTCATACTAAAACTAAAGATTTAAAAGAAAAACTTTTAAATGCTGATATTATTATATCTGCAACAGGCAAAAGCAAGTTAATAACTGTAGATATGATTAAAGAAGGAACAGTAATTATAGATATTGGTATTACACGAAAAGAAGATGGGACAATATCTGGAGATGTTGATTTTGAAAATGTAAGAGATAAAGCATCATATATAACTCCAGTACCAGGTGGAGTTGGACCAATGACAGTTACAATGTTAATGAATAATGTTATTTTGGCATGTAAGAATAGAAGAAATGAGAGTGAGAAGAATTAATGCCCAAAAATAGACGTAGAGAGGGAAGAAGAAAATTTAAAATTAATAAAAAC
The DNA here is from genome assembly GCA_028701115.1 of Clostridia bacterium. GTDB lineage: Bacteria > Bacillota > Clostridia > TANB77 > SIG350 > CALYAQ01. The sequence continues at coordinate 7,856 of JAQVRJ010000022.1, read as the reverse complement.
TATATTGTTCAGTTGGTCTGTGTAGTTATCACATGTGTTACAATAATTGTTTCAACAATTGTTATTTCTAGTTTAAAAACTCAATTAGAAGTACAAGAAAACAATATTGCGAATAATATTAATAACAATACAATTGAAGATATTAAAATAACTGATGAAGATAAAAGATCTATTAATGATTTAATTACTTTTTTAGCATCTAATATTGATATAGGTGAGAACTTAACAGATAAAAATGTTCAGTACTCTTTAACTTCTAAATATATAAATTGTATGAATAGCTCTCTTATTAAGGAAATACCAACAGAATACATTGATTATATAGATTCTCAAAAATACACAGATCTAGGATATGTATATTTTGAAGATTACAAAGATAATTATATGTGTATTTCTAAGAATGATTTTATAACATATTATGGGCAATTATTTAATATGGATAATCTACAAATAGATTTATTTAATGATTATTATATAAAAGATATTGATTCATATGTAATATTTAAAAATATTGCTTACAATAGTAATTCTGTTTATAAAGTGGGAGATGTTTATAGAGATAATGATACTAATAAATATGTTTCAAATAATTATGAGATAAATATATTAAAAATATACAATGATATTAATTATGAATTAGTAGATGATTTCTTAAAAAGCACTAGTATTGATTCAAGTTTTTATACAGGTACCACATTGAAAATTAATCTTGTAAATAATAATAATAAATTTGTTTTTGATAGTTATTGCTTATAGTAGTTTGTATTGACAAAAATAAAAAATAGATGAAAATGGTAAAATCTGTGTTGACACATATTTTTAATAAAATTATATAATATTATTAATGAATTTATAATATTATATTTAATATTATAATATTAATAATATTTTTTATTGTTTTATAATATTATATTTAATATTATAAAAATAGAAAGGTCAGTTAGCTGACATTTCTATTGGTTCAATTACCATGAATATTTTCCAGGTAATAAAATCAGGATTAATAACTATTTTATTATCAAGACCATTATAAATGATTAAGGCATTTATATTACATTCTACTGGGTTGATATTAGCACTTATGATCCAGTTATATGGGTAGTCATTACTTATGCAAAGTGAATTAATATAATTCTCTGCGTTGTTGTGCTCATCAAAATATGTAATACATATGTCTAAATCCTTATTGTTAACAAATTGTTCTTTAAAATAATCAATAACTGAAATAAATAGTGTATATAATGGAATAGATAAATCAGGTATATTTGTATAATTTTGAATAGCTGTGAATGTGTCTTTAATTAATAAGTCAAATTCTTCATTCCTATAGTCTTGATTATTATAATCAAAACATAATACATGATTAAACATACAAGAACATTATACATTTTTATTACTATTTTTGCAACTTAATATTAAATTATATATTTTTTTACATAAAAATAAATACATTCAATAGTATGTATTTATTTTTTGTTAATTGGGTTAGTGTTATCGATAAAAAATATAATTTTCCAAATGGTTGTTCCTTTGCCAGTTTGGCATATTGGAATAAATATTAGACTGAGATAATATAAATCTTTGATTTTTGAATTGACAGTGATACTAGTAATGGTAAAAATATTAAAACTTTTATCATTAAGATATTCATTTAATGAATTCAATGACATAAATATATGTATTTTTTGATCCATTTTTGTGAGATCTACAGTATCTTTAGGTATAAAACGTGATTTATTTCTTTCAAATAGAGCTATTAACTCTTCTGTAAGATTCATATAATTATACTGTTCAGATAACATATCACATGATTCGACTAATTTGTTACATATAATTTTGTCTTGACATCGTATATTACAATAGTCAAATGCTACATAGAGTTTCATACTTGTACATTATATAATACGGTTGTTTTTTTGTCAATTATATGGTATAAATAAACAAGGTGAAAGTATGATAAATATTATTTATGGTAAGTCAAGATGTGGGAAAAGTGAATATTTATATGAAATAGTTAAAGAAAAGTATATGGTTAATATTGAAAATAATATTAATTCTTATTTAATTGTTCCAGAACAATTTAGTTTATCTGCACAAGAAAGAATAACAGATTATTTAAAAATGAATGGATTGTTTAATGTAGAAGTATTATCCTTTAATCGTTTAGCACATTTGGTTTTAAGTAATTTGGGAATAAATGTTGATTTTATAGATGATATTGGTAAAAAAGTAATTTTATATAATGTTCTAAAAGAAGCGAATTTTTCAACTTTTAATAGTGTTAACAAGGGTAATATTGAAAATATTGTAAATATATTTGATGAGTTTGTTAGATATAATGCTAGTATTGAAGAAATGTCTAAAGTACAATTTGATAATATAAAATCTGAAAAGAAAATGAAAGATTTAATATCTATATATGAAAATTATTTATATAGTATTAAACAAAATGGAAAAGTTGTATCAAATAATTTATCTTTATTGTTAGAGCATTTTGATGAATGCGATATGTTTAAAAATTGTGATATATATATTGATGAGTTCTATGGCTATACACAACAGGAATATGATATTATTGCTAGATTAGCTAAACATAATAATGTTACAATAACATTTTGCATAGATAATGAACAATTTAAAAATGAGAATATTTTGGATATATATTATTCAAATAAAAAAGAATATATACGTTTTAGAGATTATTGTAGTAAAAATAATATTGTAATCGGAAGTATAAAAAAGATCGAAGATAAAATAAGTAAAAATTATGAGTTAAAACATTTATCAGATAATATATTTAATTATCCATATATAAAGTATCTTGAACAATCTCAGTGTATAAATATTTTTGCTTGTTCTAATGTTTATACAGAAGTTGAAAATTTAGCAATACAAATATCTAAAGATATTAAAAATGGTATGAAATATAATGAAATAGCAATAATAACAAGAGATATACCTCAGTATGATGATTTAATATGGGCAATATTTGAAAAATATAATATACCATATTATTTAGATGAAAAAGCGGATATAAATAATAATCAAATATCTCAATTAATATTTTCCTTATTAAATATAATAATAGAAAACTTTAGTTATGAATCAATATTTGCATATTTAAAAACAGGATTTTTAGATATAGATATTGATGATATATTTTTATTAGAAAACTATGTTATTAAATGGGGAATAAAAGGATATAAATGGTTTAGTGAATTTAAATATGGCATAAATGATGAAGATAAAGAAATAATTGAAAAGTTGAATGTATTACGTGAAAAGATAATAATACCGCTTAAAATGTTTAAAGAAAAAGTAGATAAATCTAAAACAGTTAATGAATATATAAAGATATTATATTCATTCCTAGAGGATAATGGTATACAAAAATCTATTAGTAATAGAATAAAGAAATTAAAAGAATATAATTTATATGATTTAGAAGCTGAATATATAAATATATGGAATTATTATATTAAATTATTTAAGCAATTGGATATTAGTTTACAAAATGTTTCTATGACAATAGTTGAATTTAAAAATGTATTAGAAATAGCATTAACAAGTATGCAAAAAGGGAATGTGCCATTATTTAAAGATGCAGTAATTATTGGAGATATTGAAAGAACAAGAATAAATAAATTGAAATCAATCTATTTTATTGGTACACAAAATGATAAGTTTCCAATTGTTTATTCCAATGAAGGTATTATTTCAGATAATGAAAGAGAAATATTAAAAGATAATAATGTTACATTAGCTAAAACTACAAGTCAAAAGATGTTAGAAGATCAGTTTAATATATATAAAATGATTACTATGGCACAGAATAAAGTTGTATTTTCGTTTGTACAAAATGATTTAAATGGTGTTAGTTATAGGCCTTCATTAATTATTAATAAAGTTAAAAATATATTCAATATTTCTGAAGTTATTGTAGATAATGAATACATATATAATAATTCAAGAGATATATGTAATGCTAACTTCATTCATTTATTTGATAATATTACTTTATTAAAATGGTATCAAATGTATAAAAATAAAGATTATCAAAAATTTATAGATATATTAAATTATGATATTAAAATGGATATAACTTTATTAGAAGAAAATTGTAATTCAATTTATGGTCAAGAAATAAATACTTCAATATCGAAAATAGAAAAGTATGCAAAATGTCCATACAGTTTTTATTTGCAATATGGCTTGTATATAAAAGAAAACGAGAAATACAAAGTTAGAAGTTTAGATATAGGTAATTTTAATCACGAAGTATTAGATGGATTTTTTAAAGAAATAGCTAATAGAAAAATTAATTTTAGCGATTTAGAGCATGAGCAATGTAATCAGATAACTTTAAATATAGTAGAAGCTGTATTTAATGATTTAAAAGTTGAAATGATTAAAAATGCAAAAGAATTTATAGTTTTAAAAAGAAAGTTAATAAGAGTTTTACAAAAGTCTATATGGGTATTAGTGTTACAAATTAAAAATAGTAGTTTTAGACCATTTGGCACAGAAATTGAATTTGGCAACAAAGAAAATGATATGGTAATAGAACTAGATAATGGTAGAAAAATTCATTTAAGAGGCAAAATTGATAGAATAGACATAGCAGATACAACAAAAAGAAGATATGTACGAATTATAGATTATAAATCATCAAACAAAAATGTAGATATATCAGATATATATAATGGCTTAAATATTCAATTGATTACATATTTAGATGCAGTAACAGCAAAAGAAGATTTAATACCAGGTGGAATACTATATTTTAAGATTCATGATCCAATAATTCGTGGTAAGTCGATTCCTGATGAAGAATTAGAATCTAAAATTATGAATGAAATGAGATTAAAAGGGTTAGTACTAAAAGATGATGATTTGCTTCATTGCATGGATAATAATATGGTAACAACATCAACTTTAATAAATATTAAAATTAATAAAGATGGAACTACCTCTAATAAAAATACTGTAGATTTAAACCAGTTTAAAAAATTACAAAAAGATGCAAATAATATATTGAAAAAAATAGCAAATAGTATAATGAGTGGAAATATAAATATATACCCATATTGGAAGAAAAAAACAGATAATGGTTGCACATATTGTCCATATAATAGTATTTGCAAGTTTAATGCAAAAGACAGTAAATGCAAGTATAATATACTCCAAAAGCTTGAATTATAATTAATTTTATGTGATTTTTTGTAATATTATATAAAAAACTTGAAATATTTTAAATATAATAATATAATATATGCATTGAAAAATGAGGAGGAGTATGTATGATAAGTGCAGGAGAATTTAGAAATGGAGTAATATTTGAATTAGACGGTAATGTTTTTAAGGTAATTGAATTTCAACACGTAAAGCCAGGAAAAGGTGCAGCATTTGTTAGAACTAAACTTAGAAATGTTATCACTGGAGCTGTATTAGAAAAAACATTTAATCCAACAGATAAAATGCCAAAAGCTCAAATAGATGTTCAAGATATGCAATATTTATATAATGATGGAGAATTATATTATTTCATGAATACTGAATCATATGAGCAATTACCAATACAAAAAGAAATTTTAGAAGAATCTTTACCATATTTAAAAGATAATACAATGGTAAGAGTATTATCATATAAAGGTAGTGTTTATGGAGTAGAAGCACCTAATTTTGTAGAATTAGAAGTTACATATACAGAACCAGGATTTTCTGGTAATACTTCAACAGGTTCAACAAAACCAGCTACTGTAGAAACAGGAGCAACATTTAATGTACCATTATTTATTAATATTGGTGATGTTATAAGAATTGATACAAGAGTTGGGGAATATATGGAAAGGGTAAATTAATGAATAATTTTGATAAAGCATATAAAGATTTAATTATGTATATTGATGAATTAAAAATTTCTAATAAAAAGAAAATAGAATTATTTAATAAAATAGACAATATTACGGAATTATTTGCTAATCAAAATAATTTAGATAAAAGATTATCTACATTAGAGGAAATTGTATTAGATGATGAAGATTTAAAGAATACAGGCCGAGATGTTGATTTCTTTTGTCCATATTGCCATAAGCAAATTGATATATATATGGAAAACGATAAAATGGATATAACATGTCCTTTTTGTAAAAATGAAATTGAAATTGAATGGTCAATGGATAAATAATATTATGCAAAGGATTAAACCTTTGTATTTTTTATAGGAGTAAAAATGAATAATAAAGTTTTAGATGAAGAAATAGTAGAACAAAAAAAATATATGCAAAAAGTTAAGAGTATAATAAAAAAGGGTTTTTATTATATTGAAACAATGGGTTGTTTATTAAATGAAAATGATTCAGAAAAAATTGAAGGCATGTTAGTAAATATGGGATATGAAAAAATTGATGATTATTCTAAAGCTAATGTAGCTGTACTTAATACTTGTTGTATTCGTGAAAACGCTGAAAATAGAGTTTTTGGAAAACTTGGAGCAATGAAACAATATAAAAAAGATGGATTAATTATTGCTATTTGTGGATGTATGCCACAAGAAAAACATATTGTAAATAAAATGCATGAAAGTTATAATTTTGTAGATATAATTTTTGGAACACATACTATATATAGATTTCCAGAGCTATTATTTAATGTTATCGATACTAATAAAAAAGCAGAAAATGTTATAGATATTGATGGACAAATTGTTGAGGGATTACCTATAAAAAGAAATGATAAATATAAAGCAAATGTAACTATAATGAATGGATGTAATAATTTTTGTAGTTATTGTATAGTACCATATGTTAGGGGCAGAGAAAGAAGTAGAAATATTGAAGATATCATTGCTGAAATAAAAGAATTAGCTATAAATGGATATAAAGAAATAATACTTTTAGGTCAAAATGTAAATTCATATGGAAAAGATTTAAATGATGCAAATTCTATATTTGCTAATTTATTATATCGTATAAATAAAATTGAGGGTATTGAAATAATTAAGTTCTTATCTCCACATCCAAAAGATTTTACTGATGATGTTATACATGCTATAAAAGAATGTGAAAAGGTTCATAAAGTTTTACATTTACCATTACAATCAGGTAGTACAAATGTTTTAAAAGCTATGAATAGAAAATATACTAAAGAAAATTATTTAAATTTGGTAAATAAAATTAGAACTGAGATACCAGAAGTTGCTTTTACAACAGATATAATTGTTGGGTTCCCAGGAGAAACGGAAGAAGATTTTCAAGATACATTAGATGTTATATCTCAAGTTAAATTTGAACAATTGTTTATGTTTATATATTCACGAAGAGTTGGAACAATAGCAGATAAAATGGAGAATCAAATACCTGAAGATGTAAAAAGTGAAAGATTTACTAGATTGAAAAAATTAGCAGATAGTATAGTTTTTGAAACAGGCGAAAAATATATTGGCACAATACAAAATATTTTAGTTGATGGGATTAGTAAAAACAATGATAAAATGTTAACTGGTAGAACTAATTCTGGAAGAATAGTAAATTTTGAAGGGAAAATAGATTTGATCGGTCAAAATGTGTACATAAAAATTATCTCAAATCACGGTTGGTATTTAAAAGGAAATATAGCTGAAAATTAAGCGTTTTATTAAAAAAATATTTATGTAAATGAACTGCAAATGTGCTTTAAATGTACATTTGCAGTTTTGTTACAATAGTGTTACGCTAATATTAAATTTTACTAAAAACAAAGTATTTTATACCATAATGTTAGTTATTATGCTAAAATGTTTATACAAATATTTTTATGAAGGGTGGTATTTATGGGCGATCAATTTTTTACAAGTATATTTCCGGATATTCCAAAAG
>JAQVRJ010000002.1 GCA_028701115.1 Clostridia bacterium | reverse complement strand
GATGTTTTCCTAGATAACATGAAAGTTAAGGATTTATCTGAAAAATTAGGTGTAGAAATAGTAATAATATATAACAATGGAGCAGATTTTGTAGATCAATTGTTAGGAATATAATTTATAATTATGTAAACTTTGTCAATACATATTTGCATAATATTATATTATAATTATTATAATAAAAACTAATTATAAAACAGGTCATTAAATTTTTTAATTAACAATAATATCTTATATAAAATATGGTATTATTTTATTTTGCTCTTTCCTTTTTTAATATTATGATATATAATATTTTAAAATAGGGAGAAAAATATGCAAAAAATAGGATTTGTTTCATTAGGTTGTAGTAAAAATTTAGTAGATACCGAAAAGTTAATTGGACTTTTAAAGAAAAATAAGTATGAAATTGTAAATGATTCAGCACAAGCAGATATAATAATTGTGAATACATGCGGTTTTATAAATGATGCAAAAGAAGAATCAATAAATACTTTATTAGAAATGGCAGATTATAAGAAGAAAAGATGTAAGTATTTAATTGCGATTGGTTGTTTAGCAAAAAGGTATAAAAAAGAATTGATAAAAGTCATGCCAGAAGTAGACTTGTTTATTGGGCCAGATGAATATGATAATATATCTAATATATTAAATAATTTGTTAAAAGAAAGCAATATAAAAGGTTGTATGAATGATATTGATAGAGTAATATCCACACCTAATTATATGGCATATATAAAAATTGCAGAGGGATGTAATAATAAGTGCACATATTGTGCTATACCATATATAAGAGGAAAATATATTAGTAGGATGATGGAAGATATAATTGTAGAAGCTAAAAAATTATATGAAATAGGTGTAAAAGAAATTATACTTGTAGCGCAAGATACATCTAAATATGGTATAGATATTTATGGTAAAGAAGCATTACCAGAGTTATTACAGAAAATAAGTAAAATAGGATTTACATGGATAAGATTTTTATATACATATCCAGAAAATGTTACTGATGAATTAATTAATGTGGTAAAGAAAAACAAAAATATATGTCCATATTTTGATATACCAATACAACATATTTCTAATCCTGTTTTAAGGAAGATGGGAAGAAAAAGTAATAAATCAACAATTGAATCTGTAATCCAAAAGATTCGTAATCAAATACCAAATAGTATAATTCGTACTACTTTAATAGTCGGATTTCCTGGAGAAACAGAAGATGATTTTAATGAATTATATAATTTTGTTAAGAAAATAGGATTTGATAGATTAGGAGTATTTAAATATTCTAAAGAAGATAATACACCTGCTGCAAAAATATCAGGGCATATACATCCAAAAACTAAACAAAAAAGATACAATGAGATTATGAATTTACAACAAGAAATATCTTTATATAATAATAAAAATAAAGTTGGTAAAGAATATGAAATGCTTATCGAAGATATAAAAGGTAAAAAAGTATATGGTAGAACATATATGGATGCACCTGAAATTGATGGATTTATTATTTGTGATATAGTAGATAAAGTTAAAATTGGAACTTTTGTAAAAATTAGAATTATTACTGCAAATGAATATGATTTAAAGGGAGAGATAATATGAATTTAGCTAATAAATTAACAATTTTTAGAGTAATACTAATACCGTTTTTTGTATTGTTTGCGTTTATAGATATTCCGGGAACAATATTTGGACTTACGATATCAAAGTTTATTATATTATTAATTTTCGTTATAGCAGCAATAACAGATAAATTAGATGGATATATTGCAAGAAAATATAATATGATAACAGATTTTGGTAAGTTTTTAGATCCTTTAGCAGATAAGTTGTTAGTGAATACAGCTTTAATATTATTAGTTGGATTTGGACAATTGCCATCATGGATAGCAATAATAATTATTCTTAGAGAATTTATTATTACAGGTGTAAGGCTAATTGCTGTTGAAGATGGTATTGTAATTGCAGCTAATATATGGGGAAAAATAAAGACAGTTTCACAAATGTTTGCAGTTATATTAATGTTAATAGATAAGCATAATTTTATGTCATGTGCGTTTGAACAAATGGGGACTTTTGAATTTGTACTAAATATTCTTTCAACATTGACGATGACAGTAGCTGTTTTAGCAACAGTAATATCTTTAGTTATATATTTAAAAGATAATAAAGGTGTAATATTAAGAAGAAAAGGAATATAGTTGTGAAAGATAGGATGTGATTCTATGAGGATTGTAATAGTAACTGGATTATCTGGAGCTGGTAAAACTGCAACAATTAAGGCGTTCGAAGATATAGATTTCTTTTGCATTGATAATATGTTACCAGATTTAATACCTAATTTTATTGATTCCATAAATGAAATGAAATCAAATGTTGAGAATGTGGCTTTTGGTATAGATGTTAGGGGTAGAGATAAGTTCGAACATTTATTGCAAATAATAGATAAAACTCAAAATGATAAAATTAAATATGAAATAGTTTTTCTAGAGTGTAATGATGCAGAATTATTAAGAAGATATAAAGAAAATAGAAGACAACATCCATTATCTCATTCTGGAAGAATAGAAGATGGAATAAAGATTGAAAGAGAAAAACTTAAAGATTTAAAAGAAAGAGCAGATTATGTAATAGATACATCAGATGATAGTGCTAAAAAATTGAAGGAAAAAATTGTTGGAATATATACAAAAGAAGGAAGCAGTAGTTTAATTGTTAACATAGTATCTTTTGGATTTAAATATGGAGTACCTAACGATGCTGATTTTATGTTTGATGTAAGATTTATACCTAACCCATTTTATGTAGATGAATTAAAAGGTAAAACAGGTAATGATTATGAAGTATATAATTATGTAATGAGTTACCCAGAAACAAAAAAATTTATTGAAGATATATCTAATACATTTTTAAATATTTTACCTTTATTTGAAAAAGAGGGAAGAAATCAAATTGTAATAGCAATTGGATGTACAGGGGGACAACATAGGTCTGTAACTGTAGCAAGAGAATTAGCAGATATATTATTAAAGGAAAAATATAAGGTAATATTAGAACATAGAGAGTTAGGTTAATTATAATATGAAAAAATATAGTTTTGAAGTAGATAGCTATTTTAAATTAGAGAAGATATTATATGGACAATGTTTTAGATGGAAAAAAAGCGATGATGGCTCTTTTGTTGGTGTAATAAAAGATAATGTAATAAAAATATGGCAAGAAAAAAATATAGTATACTATTATGCTATGAGTGAAAAAAATATACAAAATATTGTGATTGATTATTTTGATTTAAAAACATCATATAAAAAAATAATATCAGACTTCAAAAAGAAAGATAATAGTGTTTTAAATGAAATAATAAAATATTCAAAAGGTACAAGAATATTACATCAAGATAAATTTGAAATTTTGGTATCATATATCATATCAGCGAGTAATAATATATCTAGAATACAAGGAAGTATTGAGAAACTTAGTAAATTGTATGGGACTAAAGTTATATTTAATAAAAAGGAATATTATTCATTCCCAACAATCGAACAACTAAAAAATGTTCAAGAAAAAGACTATGAAGATAAAATACATATTGGTTATAGAGCAAAGTATTTGAGAAATACTATAAAAATTTTATTACAAGAAGATAATCTTTTAGAGAAAATAAGTAATATGGATACAGCTGATGCAAGAAAAGAACTTATAAAATTAGAAGGTGTAGGTCCAAAAGTTGCTGATTGCGTAATGTTATTTTCAATGAATAAAAAAGAAGTTTTTCCATTAGATAGATGGATTCAAAGAGTAATGGAAAAGTATACTCTAAAAAAACATTTAACTAAATTAATGATACATAATATATCTGAAGAAGAGTTTGGAGAATATGCAGGAGTAATGAATCATTATATGTTTTATTGGGGAAGAGAAAATAAAATAAGTAATTAATATAATTGTATAAGCTATGGATCTTATGCAATTTTTAATTTGGGGGAATTTTCTCATTATATTGTATTTTCTTATTATTGCGAAGTATACATCCATTATTATATTATATGGATTTGGTAGGAATTTGACATTTTATCAAAATTAGTATATACTTATATTAGTTGTAATGAGAGTCAGTTTAATAGGTCTAAGTATTCTTTGAAAAAGAATATATTTTTGCGTTCGTTTAAAAATTAAATATTATAACAACAAAATGCAAGGGACGAGTGTTCCTATGCGAGAAGGAGGAGATTTATATAAATAATTTAGAAAATACAAAAGAAAATGTAAAAGAAAATGTAAATGACAATGTAAAGGCTAAGGAGAATCCAAAAAATAATCAAAGGATTAAGAAAAATAACATTGTTAGAAAAGTAATGGTTAAAAATAATAATATGAGGGAGAATGAACCAAATAAAAAGCTTGAAGATTTAAAACCTTTAAAGAAAGATACTTTAAAGATTATACCTTTAGGCGGATTACAAGAAATAGGAAAGAATATGACAGTTTTTGAATATGATGATGAGATAATTATTATAGACTGTGGATTAGCATTCCCTGAAGATGATATGTTAGGTATAGATTTAGTTATACCAGATATAACATACTTAACAAAAAATAAAGAAAAAATTAAAGCCATGATAATAACTCATGGACACGAAGATCATATTGGAGCAATACCATACGTATTAAGACAAATTAATGTTCCAATATATGCGACTCAATTAACTTTAGGATTAATTGAAAATAAATTAGACGAACACAAACTATTAAAAACAACTAAGTTAAAATGTGTAAAAGCAGGTACATCATTAAATATAGGAAAATTCAAATTGGATTTTATAAGAGTATCACATAGTATAGCTGATTCAATAGCTATAGCAATACATACTCCAGTAGGTGTAGTTGTTCATACAGGAGATTTTAAGGTTGATTATACACCAATAGATAAAGACATTATAGATCTTGCAAAATTTGCAGAATTAGGTAAGGAAGGTGTAAAACTATTGATGTCAGATAGTACCAACTCTGAAAGAGAAGGGTATACTATGTCTGAAAAATCAGTAGGTAAAGTATTAGATGGTATTTTTAATAACTGTATGAAGCGTATTATTGTTGCAACATTTGCATCAAACGTTCATAGAGTTCAACAAATTATTAATTCTTCTGAAAGAAATGGTAGAAAAGTTGCCATTGTCGGAAGAAGTATGATTAATGTAATTAATGTAGCATCAAAATTAGGATATTTAAATGTTAATGAAGGCACAATAATTGATGTCGATGAAGTAAATAAATATCCAGATCAACAATTGACAATTATTACAACAGGTTCACAAGGTGAAACGATGTCAGCTTTATATAGAATGGCTATGGGAGATCATAGAAAAATAGAAATTACAACAAATGATCTTATAGTTATATCTGCATCGCCAATACCAGGTAATGAAAAATCATTATCTAAAGTTATTGATGAATTATATAAAAGAGGAGCAGATGTAATTTATCATTCATTAGCAGATATTCATGTATCTGGTCATGCTTGTCAAGAAGAACAAAAATTAATATTATCATTAGTAAAACCAAAATATTTTATGCCAGTACATGGTGAATTTAGACATTTACAAAAACATGCAGAAATAGCAAAATCGGTTGGTATAGAGCCCAATAATATATTTACATTAACAAATGGTAGAGTATTAGAAATTGATCAAAAAGGTGCTAAAGTTGTTGGAACAGTTCCAGCAGGTAAAGTAATGGTTGATGGATTAGGTGTAGGAGATGTTGGTAATGTTGTATTAAGAGATAGACAACACTTATCTCAAGATGGATTATTAGTAGTAGTTATTACTATAGATTCAGCATCAGGACAAGTAGTTGCAGGTCCAGATATTATATCTAGAGGATTTGTATATGTTAAAGAATCTGAAACTTTAATGGATGATATAAAAAAATTATTAAAAAATGAGTTAAAAGAATTAGAAACCAAAAAAGTTAAAGATTGGATAACTATTAAATCAGATATTAGAGATAAGTTGAAAGACTATTTGTATACACATACAAAAAGAAATCCAATGATATTACCAATAATTATGGAGGTTTAAAATGAGTAAAGAGTTAGCAGATTTAACTTTACCTAATATAGATAAAGATATTTCATATTATGAAGAATTGTATAAACCAAGAGATTTAAAAGAAGGAGAAGTTGTAGTACGATTTGCTCCAAGTCCAACTGGTTTTATACATTTAGGTTCATTATATATTTCTTGTATAAATAAATTATTTAGAGAAACAAAAGGTGGAGTTTTCTATTTAAGGATAGAAGATACAGATAAGAAAAGAGAAGTAGAAAATGGAATAAGTGAAATTGTTAATAGTTTAGCTCAATATGGAATAGTTTTTGATGAAGGTATGGTTAATGAATTTGATGAAGTAGGAAATTATGGACCATATGTACAAAGTAAAAGAAAAGATATATATCAGGCATATGTTAAATATTTAATAGCAGAAGGAAAAGCTTATCCATGCTTTTGCACAGAAGATGATTTAAATTCTTTAAGAGAAGAACAAGAAAAATTAAAAGTAAGAACAGGATATTATAGATCATTTGCTAAATGTAGAAATTTAACAGTTGATCAAATGATTGAAAAAATTAAAAATGGTGAAAAGTATATTATTCGTTTAAGATCAATGGGAGACTATAATAAAAAGATTCAATATAAGGATGGAATTAAGGGTGAAATAGAATTTCCTGAAAATGACCAAGATATAGTAATATTAAAATCTGATGGGTTACCAACTTACCATTTTGCACATGTTGTAGATGATCATTTGATGAGAACAACACATGTTATAAGAGGTGATGAATGGATATCTTCTGTACCATTACATATACAATTATTTACAATGCTTGGATTTAAAGTACCTAAATATATTCACGTTGCACCAATTATGAAAGAAGAAGATGGTGCTAAACGTAAATTAAGTAAAAGAAAAGATCCAGAAGCTGCTGTAAGTTATTATACTCAAGAAGGTATACCAGTAATTTCTGTAAAAGAATACTTATATAATTTGATGAATTCAAATTTTGAACAATGGAGAAGAAGTAATCAAGATAAAGATTTATCTGAATTCGAATTTAATATAAACAAGATGAGTCCAAGTGGAGCATTGTTTGATCATATAAAATTATTAGATGTTTCTAAAAATGCTATTGCAAGAATGACTGCACAAGAAGTGTATGATTTAGGATTGCAATGGGCAAAAATTTATGATGTAGAATTAGCTACCCTTATGGAAAAGTATAAAGATTATACAATTAATTTATTAGATATAGAAAGAACAGGTAAAAAAATAAGAAAAGATATTTCTAAATGGTCTGATTTAAGAGATGTATTGGAATATATGTATGATGAAATATTTCTTGCAAAAGAATATGAATATGTATATCAAACAATAAATGATAAAAATGAAATTACTAATATATTAAATGAGTATATCAAAGTTTATGATGTAAATGATGATAAAGATATATGGTTTAATAAAATAAAAGATATATCTGAAAAACTTGGGTATGCTAGAGAAGTAAAGGATTATAAAGAACATCCAGAAAAATTCAAAGGACATGTTGGAGATGTTAGTATGGTAATTAGAGTTGCCATTACAACAAGACAAATGACTCCAGATTTGTATGAATTATTAAAAGCATTAGGTAAAGAAAGAATTAATATAAGAATAGAAAAATATATAAAATAACTTGATTTATTGCTTTTACTTTGATATTATACAAATATATAAGGAGAATATAATGAAAAAATTATTTATATTATTTATAATGCAATTACTAATTATATCAACGGTAGCATTTGCAACAGAAGTGTTTAATGAGAATCTAATTGATGTTACTTCAATTTCACCAACAACTGCAATAGTTAATGAAACAGAAGGTAAATTTCAATTATTAGATGATCTTGAAAATAGAAGATTATATAGTATTTTTGGATTTAAGCAAGAAGAGGTAATGGTACAAGATTTATCTGAAAAAAACTATTATGTCAATAAATTAGGTGTAGTATCATGGGATGATGGAGCAACAATTGATACGATATCTTTTGGTAGAGTAATAGGTGGGTGCAGTATAGATTTTGATGAATTAGATTTGCAAATTTTAGCTAATACATTAAAAGATAATTTAGATTTAGTTATAAAAATAGAAAAAATATATTATGTAGAAATGATGTGTAAAGGTATTACTATTGCATATGTTCAAATTGAGGATAATAGAATTGTAGATTTTATTGATCCAGGTTTATTTGAAGCAGAAAGTATACAAAATATTATGAGTTCATATACAACATTAGAGCCACAACTGTATTTATTAAAATATAATGCATATGTAAAAGGCTTTTATGATAGTATAAATAATAAGATTATTAAATATACAGATTTTAATAATGATTATACGCAATTAATTGAAACTGATGTAATACAAACATTAGAAGAAGCTGATGCAGAATATATATTGGATTTTCCAAGGATTGATTATGAAGCAATTGAAGAACAAAAAAGATTGGAAAAAGAAGCTATTGATGCACAAAACTTAAAAAATAATATAATTTGTTATTCAATAGTAGGTGGATTAAGTATAATTATTTTAGTAATAATTATAATAGCTGTTATTAAATTTAAAAATTTAGAAGAATAAATATTATTAAATAGGAAAAGAATTAGCATAATATAAAAATAGGGTTTAATTTAAAATTAAACCCTATTTTATGTTATATTTTTTAAAAATATATTTCTATTCTTTTATTATTTTTTGTGTAAAATCAATATTGTTTTCTTTGCAATATAAATTTGATGCTAATATATCTGTATTCAATAAAGTATTATTACCATATGTATCAATATATTTTTTTATAGAAGTAATAATAGGTATAGAACATTGTTTACTATTTTCTTTTAAAAATTGTTCTCCTATGTTATCAAAAGCTAAAACTCTAATATATTTGTTGTTTATATTTTCAAATTCTTCTTTAGTCATATTTAATAGGATATGAATTAATATTCTTGAAATTTTTGTTTGTGTAAAACGTTTGGTATTCATTAGTTGTATAAATTCATATATATCATCAGTTTTAAAACAATTATCTTTTAGCCTATTTTCTAGCCCTTCTGTAACTTCTAAAATATTTTTTAGTTCATTAGAATACATAGATCTAATTTTAAAAAGTATTTCTTTTTCAAACTCTTTTAGAAATTTTGGTTGTTCTTTTGTAATAATATTATATGTAAAGTCTGGTATTACGTTTTTTATGTTTTCATTTTTTTCTAATGCAGTGCGAATAGCTGTTGCACTGCAAATAGTATTATTAATTTTTGTATCTAAATAATTATTTGTTCTTTTAATCGCATGTGGAATAATACTACTATTTGTTCTTTTAATTGCTTTTAAATATTCTATTGCTAATATATTATTTGAATTGTTTAAAATATTGTTATATGATTCATCTTTTAAAGTACTTAAAATTGCAATTTCACTTGCCTTAGCAAATAGAGTGCCCTTATTTAATTCTTCTTTTAAAATATATTTATATTCATCAGGTTCACTTATTAAAATGTTTGCGATATTTTTTAAAACTGTTATATTGTCTGTTTCAGCACCAAAAGAAATATCTGATACATTTAAAGCATTAAAAATATCTATGCTATATTTTGAAAAATTTTCAGCATTATTAACAGCATAATATGTAGGCAGTTCTATTACAAGATTTATACCTGCTTTTAATGCTGTTTTAGCTTTAACCCATTTGTTATATATGCTTGGTTGCCCTCTTTGAATAAAGTTGCCGCTAATTATGCATATTGTACAATCTGGATTAACTATTTTTTTACTTTCGTTTAGATGATACAGGTGTCCATTGTGAAATGGGTTGTATTCAGCAATAATACCTAAAGTTTTCATTAAATCACCACATATATATATTACCATAAATATTATAAATAATAAAGAAGTATTGAGAAAACTGTGTAAAAAGAGTATAATAAATATGTAAAAGATGATATTATGAAATTAATTAATCAGTCCTTAATTAAGTATATGATTACTCCTTCAATATGGATATTCATATTTGTATTGTTAAAGAACACAATCGATATACAGTGGTATATTGCATTAAGTGGTGCCTTTCTGTTTATACAAATAACAAATTTAGTATTTACTTTACTATTGATAAAGTATGGAGATGCATTCCCAACAGAAGTAATATATTATACTTATTGTGAAATTACTGAGAAAGTACATAATTCTATTATAGTTATTGTAACAATATTATGTATGGTTGTTTTTGTAATTTTTTGGAATATGAATGAATTTTCGATTCAATTATGCTTAATTCTTGTTTGTGTGGCATTATTAGCATATATATATTCCATTGTATTATATTATGCAAGATATGGAGAATTTTTAAATATATTCAGAATTTTGTTTTATACAGTTATAAATATTGTGTGTATGTTTATTGTTATTGATTATTTGTATTTTAATTTATCCTTTAGTTTATTAGGAGTATTAATATCAGTAGCCATATATGTTTATTTATTTGTAAAAATACTTTTAAAATATTTTCATAAATTTGATGAAGAGGAAGATGAAGAGGAAGATAAGAGGTATAAAATTCAATGATGATATAATTATATTATCATTTTTTTGATTTTTTAAGATAAATATGATATATTCATTTTGGTGATAATGTGAAAAATGTAAAAATATATACAGATGGTGCTTGTAGTGGTAATCCTGGACCAGGTGGATGGGGTGCAATATTAATTTATAATGATGTAAAAAAAGAGATTAGTGGTGGTAAAAAGGACACTACTAATAATCAAATGGAATTACAAGCTGTTATAGAAGCTCTAAAACTTTTGAAAGAAGAATGCAGTATAGAAATATATAGTGATAGTGCTTATGTAGTTAATGCTTTTGAGCAAAAATGGATATCTAATTGGATAAAAAACAATTGGAAGAATTCTGCTAAAAAACCAGTTAAGAATAAAGAACAATGGTTAGAATTAATATCTTTATTAGAAAAACATACATATACTTTTATTAAAGTAAAAGGTCATAGTGATAATGAAAATAATAACAGATGTGATGAATTAGCTGTTGAAGCAATTAATAAAATTGGAGGGTAAGATGGAAGAATACTTTGTGGATTTACATGTTCATATAGGAAGAAGTGAAAATAATAAACCAATTAAAATAACTGCAGCTAGAAGTTTAAATTTTGTTAATATAGCTAAAGAATGTGTTGAAAGAAAAGGAATAAATATAGTTGGAATAGTAGATTGTGGTTCACCATATGTTCAAGAAGATATAGAAAAATTTTTAGCAACAGGTGAGGCTTATGAAATACCTGATGGAGGAATTATATATAAGGATTCTTTATGCATAATACTTGGTAGTGAAATTGAAACTGTTGAGTTGCGTGAAGATGGTAAAATTGGTAGTGCACATAATGTATGTTTCTTTCCAACATTGAAAGATATTAAAGCATTTAGTAATGAAATGAAACATCATATTAAAAATATTACATTAAGTTCTCAACGTTCAGATTTAATGGCAATACAGTTATTAAACATTGTGGAAAAGTATAATGGCTTTTTAATGCCTGCACATTGCTTTACACCACATAAGAGTTTTTATGGGAATTGTACGAATAGTTTAAAGAAAATATTTAAAGATAGTTTCGATAGAATTTTTTGTATTGAATTGGGATTAAGTGCTGATACTAATTTGGCGGATAAAATTTCTGAATTAAGTACCAAAACATTTTTAACAAATTCTGATGCACATTCATTACCTAAAATAGCTAGAGAGTATAATAAAGTTAGAATGAATAATATATCATATAATGAATTATTATTAGCATTAAAAAATATTGATGGAAGAGGGATTGTTGCTAATTATGGATTAGATCCTAAATTGGGCAAATATCATAGAACATTTTGTGAAATATGTAATAAAAATGTAAATAAGCCGGCTCCGGCATTAACTTGTGATGATTGTGATAGTAAAAATATAACGGTTGGGGTGTATGATAGGATAGAAGTTATAAAAGATAAAAAAGAAAGTATATCTCCAGAGTTTAGGCCACCATATATTTATCAAATACCATTACAGTTTATTCCTGGAATTGGTGGAAAGACTATAGACAAATTATTAAATTATTTTGGTACAGAGATGAATATTCTACATAAAGTAGGTTATGATGATATAGAGTCAGTAATAGGAGAAAAATATGCTAAACTAATAATTGATGCAAGAGAAGGAAAACTTTCTGTTCAAGAAGGTGGCGGTGGCATATATGGTAAAATAGTAAAAAGTTAAACAGAAAATTGAGCCATGTAAATATAATATTTTCATGCCATTTTATACTATGAAATTATTAAAAAATATTTAAAGATAAGATGTTAATTTTTAAAAACTTTAATTCGTTTAATTAATGGCAAAATGCATTTATGTAGCATATTTGGTGCAGTTAGTTGTGCGCTGGAAAATTATAACTATATTAAGAAAAAATTACAAATATATGTTTTTAAAATTATTTTAATAAAAAGGCTTGCATTATTTTAAAAAATTGTGTATTATTATGTAAATTGTTTGATTAATATACAAAAGATAAATAGTTAAAAATTGACTTAATATGTATTAACATAAGGGGTAGACGATGGAGGATTTAATTAAAAAATTTTTAGATTATTTAAAAGAAGAAAAGAAGTTATCGAAAAACACATTAGAGTCATATAAAAGAGATATAAAAAACTATGTAGTATATTTAAATAGTAAGGAAATGACCATCCTAAATAGTAATAAAGAAATAGTAAATGGATATATTGAAAGTCTTGAACAAGAAAATAAATTACCATCAACAATTTCTAGAAATATTGCATCATTAAGATCATTTTATAAGTATTTATACAATGATAAATTGGTTATTGATAATCCAACAAAAGATATTGAGGCGCCAAAGATCGAAAAAAAATCACCAACAATATTATCTAATGAGCAAGTAGAATTATTATTAGAACAACCTAAACCTGTAGATTTAAAAGGCACAAGAGATAAAGCAATGCTTGAATTAGTATATGCAACAGGTGTGAGAGTTACAGAATTAATAAATTTAAATTTATCTGATGTAGATTTTAAATCAGGATATATTAAATGTGCTGGTTTACACAATAAAGAAAGAATAATACCAATTGGAAATATGGCATTAAAAGCATTAAATGAGTATGTTCAAAATGCAAGAGGTAATATGTTGAATACACCAGATAATAGCTCATTGTTTGTTAATGTTAATGGTAATAGACTAACAAGGCAAGGATTCTGGAAAATAATTAAGTATTATCAAGAACAAGCTAATATTAATGTAGATATAACTCCACATACATTAAGACATTCATTTGCAGTACATTTGTTAGAAAATGGAGCAGATATTAATGTTATTCAAGAAATGTTAGGTCATGTAGAAAAAAGCTCAACACAAGTATATATGTCAATTACGCAAAATAGATTAAAAGATGTCTATAATAAGGCACATCCAAGAGCATAGATTATTATCGTTGAGATGTAATTCTCAACATTTTTTTAGGAGGGATAATATGAATAAATTTAGATTATTAATAGTAGTAATAGTAGTATTGTTAATGGTAATAGCAGGAGTTATTATATTTACGAATCAAAAAGATATACAAAAACCAGTAACTAGTATATCAAGTGATTCATTTTCTGGTGTAGTAATTTCAAAGGATAATTCCAAAATTATTGTTATACCTAATGAAGATGAATTAATGAGAGAGATGTCATTTGATATTGTGGATGTAATGGTAGATAAGAATACACAATTATTAAATGGTGAAACAATAATAACTTTAGATGATATAAATGCATTAATGAAAGTTAAAGTATCTTTTGATGGAAAACTATATGAAACTAATCCAGCAAAAATTGTTGCAGAAAAAATTGAAATTATTGTAGAAAATGAATAAAAGATATGTTAGATTTATTAGGATTGATTTATCAATCCTTTAAATATGTCGTTGTGTTGGAATTGGCAGACAAGGAAGACTCAAAATCTTTTGCTAGAAATAGCGTGTGGGTTCAACTCCCACCAACGGCACCAATAAAATTTAAAATGTAAATACAAAATGTATTTGCATTTTTTATTATTTATATTGTTTTTTTGAAATATATATGATATCATTTTTAAAATAAATAAGATATATTAAAAGGTGTGATTTTATGTATAAAACTAATAAAGATGAATTAAATGAAATAAAAGAAAAAGTACAAGAGAGTATTTTGCTTGCAGAACATAGTTCAGTAAATGATACTCAAGTATTGATTGAAAAATTTCATGAAATAAAGGAAAAAGTTGATTTTATAAAAAAAGATATTGTGCCTGAAGAAATATTAGATAAAGTGGTTGTTGAAGTTGAAGAATTTGTTCAGCCAATGCCTGTAGAATATAAACGATCATTATGGCAAAATATTAAAGAAAAACTTTCATTTTTCACTAATAGGTTTATGGCAAAGAAAAATGTAACTGAATAAATATTTAAATTTAAATATAAGGAGACATAAAATGTTAAAAGAAAATTGTTTAAATGAAGGATACTATGAAATATCTAAATTAGGAAATATATTATTAATTATAATAATATCTGCCTGTATGTTTTTAGTACCAATTTTAGTACCTACTGCATTAACTGCTGTGTTTGGTGCAGAAAGTACAATAGCAAATAATTCACAAATAGTTGTTGGAGCTATAATAAATACTACATTAGTAATGTCAGCTATATCTGTTAAGGGATGGAAAAATATAGTAGCTTTAATTACTGTTCCAAGTATATCTGCTTTAACAAGTGGATTAGTATTAAGTGTAGCATCAATATTTACTGTATATATGATACCTGCAATTTGGATTGGTAACCTATTACTTGTATATTCTATAAAACGTATATATGTAAAAAATAATAAAAACTTTGTATTGGCATCGTTTATAGGAATATTGGGGAAAGCATTAATAATATTTACTGGATTTAATTTATTAACATTATTAGTTTCAATGCCAGAACATGTTCAAATGGTTTTAACAACAGCAATGGGATCAAATCAAGTAATAACAGCAATATTAGGTTGTACAATAGCATATGGAATAACAAAAGTTATGTTTCAGAGTAATAAAAATAATTAATAAAATTATACGCTAAATGTTAAATTTAGAGTATTTTTATCCTCAAATTAGTGTTTACATAATGCTGAAAATATGTTATAATTAATTCATGATTTTAAAATTAAATTTTGAATTAGTTGATTCTATTGAATCAGCAGACGCTATTACTCATAGTGGAAATTTTCATGCAGATGAAATATTTGCAACTGTAATTCTGGCTAGAATTTTTGAAAAAGAAGGTAAAATATTACATGTTTATCGTATAAATGATTTTAAAGGTAATATACCTCCCAATGTTATTGTTTATGATATAGGAGGTGGAGAATATGATCATCATCAAATAGGAGGTAATGGTATACGAAAAAATGGTATACCATATTCAAGTTTTGGTTTAATCTGGAAAACTTTCGGAGAAAAACTTGTAACAGAACGTTCTATTTGGACAACAATTGATAAACAGTTGGTACAAGGAATAGATGCAATTGATAATGGAATGATAACTAAAAACTTTGATAAGTACACGTTATTATCAATATCAAGTATCATTTCTGCTTTTGCACCAACATGGAATTCTACCATGAGTATGAATGAAGCTTTTATTGATGCAGTTAATTTTGCAAATGTTATTTTCAATAATATTTGTATAAATGCTCAGGCTATATTCGACTCAAAAGAAATCATTGAAGAGGCAATAGAAAAAGCCCAAAATCATATAATGGTTTTAGATGAATTTGTTTCATGGCAGTATCATTTAATGACTTCAGCAAATGAAAAGTCAAAAGATATTTGGTTTGTTGTATTTCCATCACTTAGAGTTGGTTGGAATGCTCAAACTGTTCCAGTATCGTTTGGAAGTTTTGAAGCGAGAAAAACATTCCCATTACGATGGAGTGGATTACAGAAAAATGACTTAAAAGAGGTTTCTGGAGTTGAGACTGCATATTTCTGTCATAAAAAAGGATTTATTATTGGTGCAGAAGATAAAGAGGGAATTCTTGAAATGGTGAAAATAGCAGTTGAAAGTAAAAGTGGAAGTGAAATTTAAATTTCACTTTTTTTTTATTTATATATGTGATATAATATTTTGGGGTGAAAAAATGAAATTAGAAGATATAAATAATATAGAAAAAGGATTAAAAGACGAATTCGAAAAAATAGATGAATTAGTTGAGTTTAATTGTCAAAAGGTATTAAATGCTTTTTGGAAAGAAAAAGTAGATACTACATTTTTTAATGGAACAACAGGTTATGGTTATGGAGATAAAGGAAGAGACGAAATAGAAAAGATTTTTGCTCAAGTATTAAATAAAGAAGATGCTTTAGTTAGAATACAATTCATTTCTGGAACACATGCTGTATCTACAGCATTATTTGCTATGTTAAGATCAGGTGATACTATGATGGCAATTTCTGGTACACCATATGATACAATACATGAAATAATTGGATTAAGAGATAACCCAAGTTCACTAAAATCTATGGGAGTAAATTATGAGCAAGTAGAATTAATAGATAATAAAGAATTTGATGAAGAAAAAATAATAACAAAATTAAAAGAAAAGAAAATAAAGTTAATTGAAATTCAAAGATCAAGAGGTTATTCAACAAGAAATGCAATAACTGTAGATAGAATAAATAGTATTATTGAAAAAATTCGAAAAGTTGATTCAGAAGTAATAATTATGGTAGATAATTGTTATGGCGAATTAACAGATTATGAAGAACCTAATTCAGATATTATAGTTGGATCATTAATTAAAAATTTAGGTGCAGGTTTAGCACCAATGGGTGCATATATTGCAGGTAAAAAAGAATTAATAGAATTATGTGCAGATAGATTGGGAGCACCAGGATTAGGTAAAGAAGGTGGAGCTAGTTTAGGATTTAATAGAAGCTTACTTCAAGGATTATTTATGGCGCCAAGAGTTGTAGGAGATGCAATGAAGAATTGTATTCTTGCAAGTAAAATATTCGAAGAGCTAGGATATGAAGTTGTTCCAAGATATAATGAAAAGAGATCAGACATTGTTCAAACAATAATGTTGAATGATGAACAAAAATTAATTAAATTTGTACAAGGTATACAAATGGGTTCACCAGTAGATAGCTTCGCCTTACCAGAACCATGGGATATGCCTGGATATGAAAGTAAAATAATTATGGCATCAGGAGCATTTATTGAAGGATCTTCTATTGAAATAAGTTGTGATGCACCACTTAGACCACCATATGCAGCATTTTTACAAGGTGGATTAGTGTATGAGTATAATAAAATTGCTTTAATAAAATCATTAGAAAATATGGGAGCTATAACTAAATGAAAGTAATAGTAATTGGTGGTGGACCTGCTGGTATGATGGCTAGTATAAAAGCTACTGAAAAAGCAGATGTAATTTTAATTGAAAAAAATGATATATTAGGTAAAAAATTATTAATTACAGGGAAGGGAAGATGCAATATTACAAATGCAGTAGACATTTCTGAATTTGTGAATAATATTCCGTGTAATGGTAATTTTATGTATAGTGCATTGTATACTTTTACTAACGAAATGCTTATACATTTTTTAAATGATTTAGGTTTAAAAACAAAAGTTGAAAGGGGACAAAGAGTTTTCCCAGTAAGTGATAAATCCCTTGATGTATTAAATACATTAAAAAGATGTGCTATAGATAAAGGTGTTAAAATATATAGTAATGAAAGTGTAAAAGCAGTATTAGTTAATGAACATAATGAAGTTATTGCTGTTAAAACAGATAGAAATAAAATTAATTGTGATAAAGTAATACTTGCAACAGGTGGAAAGAGTTATCCAAAAACTGGTTCTACTGGTGATGGATATATAATAGCAAAACAGTTAGGCCATACAATAATTGAACCAAAACCAAGTTTAGTGCCATTAGTAACTAAAGAAGTTTACAATGTTCAAGGATTATCCTTGAAAAATGTTGGAATTAAAATTATGGATATTAATAATAATAAAAAAATATATGAAGACTTTGGTGAAATGTTATTTACTCATTTTGGTATATCAGGACCAATTATTTTGTCTGCTAGTAGTTATTTAGTTAGATATAAAGATGTTAAAGAAAAAATGAAAAATGGTGGTATAAAAATATATATAGATTTTAAACCAGCATTAGCAAACGAAATATTATTTGAAAGAATAAGAAGAGATTTTGAAAAGTATAAAAACAAAATGTTTAAGAATGGTTTAGATGATTTATTACCTAAAAAAATGATACCAATAATATTAGAATTATCTAAAATTAATGAAGATAAAAAAATGTGTGATATTTCCAATAAAGAAGTAGATGTAATTGTTGATTTACTTAAAAAATTTGAATTAACAGTTGAAGATTTTAGACCTATAGATGAAGCAATAGTAACTTCGGGTGGTATTAATGTAAAAGAAATAAATCCTAGTACAATGGAATCTAAAATTATTAAAGGATTATATTTTGCAGGAGAAGTAATTGATGTTGATGCATATACAGGTGGATTTAATTTACAATCTGTATTTTCAACAGGATATTTAGCTGGTAGTTTAGAATAAAGTACAAATTTAATTTGTGCTTTTTTAATATAACTTCATATAAAAATAATTAAATAAAGATTGTATTGATATGATATGTATGTTAAAATTTAACTAATAGAAAGTATTCTTTTTATTAGTTAAGAATATAGATTTTATAAAATTTTTATAAGTATTATGAAAGTAGAATAATTATATAAAGGAGAGTAATTATGAATATATATGATAAAATAAATGATTTAGCAAATGGAATAAAAGAAACAAAAGAATTTAAGGAATTTGTAGAAATAAAGAATGAAGTATATAAAGATGAGTCTAAAAAAGAAAAAATAAATAAATTTAGACAAATGCAAATAGATTGGCAACGTCTTGCTACCAATCCAGAAGCTAATCAAAAAGAATTAGAAGAGAAAAATGCATTGTTACAACAAATGTATCAAATGCTTTTACAGGATGAACAAATTAAAAAATTTTTTGATGTAGAAGTGCGTTTTGATATTATAGTAGGCGATATGTATAGAATAATAGGTGAAGCTCTTAAGGAGGCAATGGGAGATTAATGATAGCTGTATTGATTGCTTTTGTAATACTTTCTATTATTACTATAGTTATATATTTTAATATGAATAGTAATAGTTTAAAAGAATTACTAAATAATGAGAAATTGAATAATGTTTGTAAAGATTTATCTTTTAATTCCATTATATGTAATGAAATAATGAATGATATGAAAATAGAAGATGTAAAGGTAGAAGTTAATGCTGATAAAAAATCTGATATGAGTTATTATAGCTCAATAACAAATAAAATATACTTATGTGATAAAGAAGAAGCAAATAAATCTTTTGCACGTGTATTGTTTATATCTCATGAATGTGCTCATGCAAAACAAAATAAAACATTTTTAAATTGGAGTTTAACTATTTCTACAATAAATATTGTGTTTACAATATTTATATTATTAATAATGTTTTTAAATTTATTATCTGAAAATGTATACTTATATATATTAGCGATTTCATTATTATTAAATATGTTTGCATATTTTGCCCGTAATATTATAGAATCAGATGCATCATATACGGCTATAAGTATAGCAAGAAAATATTTACAAAAGCATATACCAATTGAATACTTAGAAGAAATAATGGATGAGTATTCTAGAATTATTTCATTTGGATTTAGTACATTTCAATTAAAATTAATAAAAAATAATTTAATATGCATATTTGTATTAATATTTTATATGATGATAAAAATGTTTTAATAATTTATTTAATATAAAAAGGGAGGGGTATTATGAAAAAAGTTTTAATGTTTATACTTGTTTTACTTGTAATATGGGGAATAATGGCGTTCGTTGATTCACAAAGAGCAGCGACTTTAAGAGAACCAATATTTGTTATTCCAATTGGAGTAACAGCAGATGATGGTGGTTCTGGAACTTATCAAGGACTAGCATATACAGTTGAAGTTGGTAAATATATAACATCAGAGGGAAAGACACAAATTTCATCAGTTAAAATGATAATGTTTGGCCAAATTGTTGGAGCAAGTATTGAATAAATATTTGATTTGTGATACACTATTAATGTAAATGAGGATTTATTATGGACGCATCAGCAAAAAGATTTTTATTGCGTAACGACAAAGGACAGTATTTAACAACAGATGGAATATTTGTTGATGATATTAAAGATCCAAAAGTGGATGTACGAAATGTGCATGAAGCTTGTAATTTTTTTGCAAGTGCAAAAGAACGTGTAAAATCTTATGCAGGCGATTATGGGTTAAATCCAGAAGAATTAAAACTCTTTAGCTTTGACTATAATGAAATGTATAATTTTAGATGCTGTAGTCTTGGTTCAAAAGAATATCCAGAAGACAGATCTGATATCCATTTATTACGAGAATGGTAATGAAATATATTAATTTATATTTCATTTTTTATTGTATTTATTGTCTTATATGATATAATATTATAGGAAAAGGGGATAAAATGTTTAAAATATTAAAACAAGAAGAATATAGTATCTATGAAGAATTTGCAAATAGACATAATAAAGGACATTTTATGCAATCTATTGATTGGTATAAAATTAAAAATGAATGGATTGGAAAGGTTGTAGTTGTGTATGATAATGATAAAATTGTTGGTGGTATTAGTGTATTAGTTCGTAAATTACCATTTGTTAATATGTCAATAATGTATGCACCTCGTGGACCTGTTTGTGATATATATAATGAAAAAGTATTAATAGAGTTAGTACAAGGAATAAAGCAATTGGCAAAAGATAACCATTCTTTTATTTTTAGAATGGATCCAGATATAAAAAATAGTGATAATAAGTTTAAAGAATTAGCTAAAAAGATAGGCTTTAAAATTAAAGATGATATAAAAAGATTTGGAGATGGAATACAGCCAAGATATGTATTCCGCTTAGATATAAAAGATAAAGATGAAGAAACTTTGTTAAAATCTTTTCACGAGAAAACAAGATATAATATTAGATTATCTACACGCAAAGGTGTAACAGTAAAAGAAGGAACAAGAAATGATTTAAAAAAATTCCACGAAATAATGGAAGAAACAGGCGAACGAGATGCTTTTGGAATAAGACCATTATCTTATTTCGAAAATATGTATGACATATTACATGATAAAAATAATATGAAGTTATTAATGGCATATTATGAAGATAAACCAATAGCAGGTGTTATAGAGATTATTTATGGAAATAAAGCATGGTATTTGTATGGTGCTAGTTCAAGTATTTATAGAAATGTGATGCCTAATTATGCTTTACAATGGGAAATGATAAAAATAGCAAAGCAAAATAATTGTGATATTTATGATTTCCGTGGTGTAGAAGAATTTGAAGATGAGAGTAAACCAGAGTATGGAGTATATAAATTTAAAAAAGGATTTAATGGAGAATTTATAGAGTTTATTGGTGAAATACAATTAGTTTTTCATCCATTTATAAATTTTTGTTTTGAAAAAGGATTACATTTTTTTAAAGTTATAAAATTTAGAAATATTAAAAGATAGGTAGGATTGTTATGGAAAAAATTATCGTTAATAAAAATGATTTAGAAAATAATATTGATATAATTAAAAAATACGTTAAGGATAATAAACAAAACAGTAATCCTAGAATTATTGGTGTTGTAAAAGGTAATGGATATGGATTAGGTCTTGTTGAATTTTCTAATGTTTTATTATCTAAAGGTATTGATATGTTAGCTGTATCTAAAGTAGATGAAGCTGTTAAACTTAGAGATGCAAATTTTGTTTGTGATATTTTATTTCTTTCTTCAACTTGTTTAGAGTCAGAAATTAAAGATATTATTTCTAATGAAGTAATACCTACTATTGGTAGTATTGAGAGTTTAAAAGAATATGAGTTAGTTGCAAAAAAAATAAATCAAGTTGTAAATGTTCATATTGCAATTGAAACAGGGTTTTCACGACACGGAATTAGTTTAGAAAATATAAATGATTTTATTAATGAATATCATAAATGTGAAAATGTAAAAATAATTGGAGCTTTTTCACATTTTATATCATCATTTGATAATTCATCTAAATCAGTTGATAAACAGAATGATTTATTTATAAAAGTGGTTAATATTTTAAAAGAAAATGGTATAGATAATTTGATATTGCATTTATGTAATTCAAGTGCAGTGCTAAAATATCCAAAGTATTATTATGATGCTGTAAGAATAGGCTCTGCTTTTACAGGAAGAATTCAAATAGACAATACATATGGACTTAAAAGAATTGGATATTTACAATCTCAGGTTTCAGAAATAAAAGAAATAAAAACTGGAGATAAAATTAGTTATGGTGGAATTTATGTAGCAAAAAAAGATATGAAAATTGCTATAGTTCAAACGGGTTACACATCGGGAATAAACTTGTATGTTAGGAATAATACTTGGAATTTTATGGCGGTGTTAAGAGAGATAAAAAATATTTTAAGAATTTCAAAAAATAATGCATTTGTAAAAATTAATAATGTAAAATATGATATAGTTAGTAATATAAGAATGAATAATATTATTATTGATATAACAAATTCTAATGTTAAAATAGGAGATATGGTTGATATAGATATTTCACCAATGAATGTTGACAGTTCAGTAGAAAGAAAATATATTTAATGAGGTGTAAAATGGAAAATGAAAAAATAGGATTTATTAAAAGATTAGGAATTGGTTTGGTAAGACCAAAAGAGTACAATAAACTAGCAAAGCAAACTGTTGGTAATACAATATTTACTTTTTTCGTCGTTACAATTGTACAAGTAACAGTAATTGTTGCATTATTATTATATGTATTTAGTATTGTAGGAAACTTGGCTGATCAATATATGGGCAAATTACCAGATTTCACAATAACGAAAAATGGGATAACAACAAATTTAACAGAGCCAATAATTGTAGAAGATGAAGGCCAAATTAGTTTGTTTATTTTTGATGCAAGCACCTCTTTAAATAATATGTCGACAACATATTCAGATAAAATACTTCCTGCAGTAGATTATGTATTGGTTGGAACAGATGGTATAAAAATTCAAAGTGCATCTGGTAGTCAATTATATAATTTTGATAGTAAGACAATTGGAGATGGTGAGATTAGTAAAAGCGATATAATTAATTTTATAGGTCAGTTTTTACAAAAGACACTTATTATAGCAATAGCAATAACATTATTAATCTTTTTGTTTATTGGCAAAATAATTGGTGGCATAATTTTTGCTGTATTTGGATTAATAATTGCTAATATGCAACAAAAGAAAATTGGATTTAAAGAATTATTTAACATATCTATGTATGCTGGCACCTTAACTGCTTTAATGTTTTTATTAGGTGGATTTATATTTACAGCTTCACCTGTTTGGTGTTTTGCACAATTAGTAATAATATGTATTTATGTATATTTAGCTATAAAGAATTATTCAATAGTAGATAACGATATAAAAGTAAAAATAAAATAGAAAGAAAGCGAAAGAATTGATCTTTCGCTTTTTTTTGATAAATAGAGCCAATATTATATAAATATTACAAAATTGTGAAAAAATATATTTTTGTTCAAAATACTTTAAATTTTGATTATCATATATTATAATATATAATAATTATACTAAAGAAGAAAGAAGGAGAAATAAAAATAATGAAAAAATTAATATGTTCAATAATAATAATAATATGTATTTGTAGTATCTCAATGTTTGCTTCTGCAACTGTACAATTTAATATTAAGGAAATGGTTAATACATATGAGGGCAAAGATGTAATAATAAAATATAATGGTGAAATATTAGATTGTGATATATCTCCAATTATACATAATGATAGGACTTTAATACCAATTAGAGCAGTAATTGAAAAACTTGGTGGAAGTGTAACTTGGGATGGAATATTAAAATTAGTTACAATTTCATATAATGGTAATACAATTGGAATGTGTATAGGTAATAATAAAGCATCTGTAAATGGAATACAAACTGAGATGGATGTTGCTCCTTGTATAGCATATTTAAAAGGTCAAGAGGACAAAGGTAGAACAGTGTTGCCAATACGTTTTATAATGGAGAACTTTGGCTTGAAGGTTGAATGGGATCAAGAAACATATACAGTAAATATTATTTATGATGAATCCGATCCTGTTGCTACAAATCCTGAAGATGAATATCCAGAAGAAACAGATAATCCAATAGCAGTAGAACCTGATGATGAAACTTTAACATTAAAAACAACATTGGGAGATATATTTGAAGCTGAAGTAATTAGAATTGGCTTATATTTCAATGATACAGCAAAACGTTCATATACTGTGAAATCTAGTACAAGTATAAAAATAGGTGTTATTGAAAATGGAGAATTTATTGAAAAACATGTAATAAATCCTAATACAAATATTTACTTAAGTGTTAATGGTAGTTATGTACAAGTTAAAGTAGATGGCATTATACTTGATGGATTAAGTGGAACAGTTCAATTAATACCAGAGAAAAATTCTAATGGAGATAGAGTTATATATGGAAATAATGTTGGATATAGAGGTGGAATAGAAGTTATAAGAGATGGTACTGCTTTAACAATTGTAAATTTAATAACAATGGAAGAATATTTATATTCAGTAGTCCCATCAGAAATGTATGTTTCTTTTGGACTTGAAGCATTAAAAGCACAAGCTATTTGTGCAAGAACATATGCGTATGCACAAATATCAAGACACTGGTCAGATGGATTTGATTTATGTACAACAGTGCATTGTCAAGCTTATCATGCAATATGTAATGAACATTATTTATCAACACAAGCTGTAAATGAGACAAAAGATATAGTTGTAACATATAATGGAGAATTAATATCAACATATTATTCTTCTTCAATGGGACCATATACGGAGGATGTAAAAAATGTTTGGTCTAATTCAGGAATACCATATTTAGTATCTGTAAAGAATATATATGAACCAGCAATAGAACCTGGAGTTGTATATTTTTCAAATTCAAATATTGTAAATAAGTTAAAAGATGATGGAGCTAATTTAGGAACATTATTAAAAGTAGAAGTTGAACAGTATACACCTGCACAAAGAGCATATAAATTAGTATTAACAGGAACTAATGGTACAAAAACATATTGGAAAGAAAAATCAGGAACATTTTTTAATCTAAGAGGATTAATGTATAAAATAGATGGTGGAGAAGGTATACCAGGATTAGCAAAAGCAATTCAAGATAGTAAATATATTATAGAAACAAAAGAAGAAGTTGTAGATAATGATTGGGCTATGATTTCAGTAACTAGGACAAATGCTGAGACTGGTGAAGTTTCTGAAACATTTGAAGGATGGGTAAGTAAAAAGTATATTGATATTGGAGAAAATGATTTAGTTACTGTTAATATTGAAAGCACTTTAAATCTAAGAGCAGAACCAAATACAAGTTGTAGCGTGGTTGCAAAAATTACAAAAGAAGATACATGTAAGTTATTGAAATCTAAAAGTGTTACAGAAAAAATAATAAAAAATACATATGGAAGATTTGCAAAGATAACAGCTGAAGAATTAAATGTAAGAAAGTCAGCATCAACATCTGCAGATATTATATGCCAAATTGGTAAAAATGAAGGATATATAATAGTTGACGAAACAACTAATTGGTATAAGATAATTGTCTGTGGAGATGAAGGTTGGATAAGCAAGAGTTATGCCACTGAAATAAAATATGATTTGGATAGAGTTAGTAATTTACAATCAACACTTCTTTCAGAAGGTATAACATTTAGAATTAAGATTACAGTTTATGATAATGGACATGGTGTAGGAATGAGTCAATATGGAGCAAAAGGAATGGCTGATGCTGGATTTAATTGCGTAGATATATTGAAATTCTATTTTACAGGAGTTGAAGTTGGAGTAAAGCAATAATAGGAGGCTATTTATGCATATTGGTATAGATATCGGTGGATCACATATTGGCTTAGTTTTAGTAGATAATGATTTTAATATTTTTAAAAAAGGATTTATACAAATAAAAGATGAGTATAAACGTTTAGAAAAAAATTCATTAAATACTGCAATTATTAATCTAATTATTTCAGGTATTAATAGTTTAAAAGAAAATAATGAAATAAATAGTATTGGAATTGGATTTCCGGGTTTATGTGATATAAATAAAAAACATGTAATATTTACTCCTAACTTAAATTTAGATAATAATGAATTAATTAGGATTATACAAGATGCATATATAGATATT
Source organism: Clostridia bacterium (assembly GCA_028701115.1). GTDB lineage: Bacteria > Bacillota > Clostridia > TANB77 > SIG350 > CALYAQ01. Next base: position 23,080 of record JAQVRJ010000002.1, on the reverse strand, counting down.
CCAGTATATATTGATTGTGATGCTAATTGTTCAACATTAGCAGAAATAAATCAAGGAGCATTGCAAAATGTAGTAAATGCTGTTTTTCTTGCAATTGGAACTGGTATTGGTGGAGGAATCGTAATAGATAGTAAACTTTATAGAGGTTCTTCATTTATTGCCGGAGAATTTGGTCATATGGTAATTATAAAAGATGGAATTGAATGTAGTTGTGGTAATAAAGGATGTTTCGAAAAATATGCTTCTATATGTGCTTTAAAAAGACAATGCAAAGAAGCTGGATATGAATTTGAAACAGTTGAAGAAATATTTAATTCATCATTAACCAAAAAGATTGTAGAACAATGGGTAGAATATTTATCAATTGGAATTGCTAATATATATAATATTCTTGATGTAGAAAAAATTATAATAGGTGGAGGAGCGTCAGAACATTTTGATAAATATAAAAAGATGCTAATTGAAAAAGTAAAATCAAAAATATGTTATAAACAAAAAATATTAAATATTGAGAAAAGTAGAATGCTAAATAATGCTGGTGCAATAGGTGCATCAATGTTGGGAAGTGAGTATGATGAAAAAAAATAATATTACTAATAAAAATAATAATCAATCTTCAATAGGTTTACTGATACTTGGAATAATTCTTTTGTTTATACCTCCAACTACATTTATAGGAATAATTCTTTTATTCATATATTTTGGTGGAAATAGTAAGCAAGATATTATGGAACAATTAAATAGAGAAATTGAAAAAGGAAAAAATAAAGAAAAAAAAGATTATGAAGTTAATGAAGATGGTTATGTAATCAGTGATGAAGAATATAAGTTTGATGATTTAAATAATTCACAACCAGTTGATAAAGAAAAAATAGATTTTAGTGATAAAGGAATAGAAAATTATAAAGATAAAGATATAGAATTTAATGATCAAGGGCCAATAAAGTATTATAAATAAGGTGTAAAATGCAAAATATTAAAGATTTAGATATAGCAGAATTAGAAAATAAGTTAATAGAATTAGGTGAAAAAAAGTATAGAGCAAAGCAAATATTTAAATGGGTACATCAAGGAGTTCGAAGTTTTGATGATATGACAGATTTATCTATGACTTTAAGAGATAAATTAAAAAAAGAATTTGATTTATGTATATATACTATTATAGATAAACAAGTATCTAAAGATGGTACAAAAAAATATTTATTTCAATTAGCTGATAAAAACACAATCGAAACTGTATTAATGAAATATAAATATGGTAATAGTATATGTGTATCATCACAAATCGGTTGTAAAATGGGTTGTAAATTTTGTGCATCATCAAAAGTAAAATTTATTCGTAGTTTAACAAGTGGTGAAATAGTTGAACAATTGTTAGCTGTTACTTATGATATTGGCGAAAGAATTTCTAATGTAGTTTTTATGGGAATAGGAGAACCTTTTGATAATTATGATAATGTATTAAAAGCTATACATATAATAAACAATCCACATGGATTAAATATAGGTGGAAGGCATATTAGTGTATCTACATGTGGCATAGTACCTAAAATATTACAATTTGCAGAAGAAGGAATACAATCTACTTTATCTATATCTTTGCATGCACCAAATGATAATATACGAAAAAGTATGATGCCTATTGCTGAAAGATATTCAATAAATGAATTAATTGATGCTTGTAAGAAATATACAGAAAAAACAAATAGGAGAATAACATTTGAATATTCGTTAGTAAATGGTGTTAATGATACACAAAAAGATGCAAATGAATTAGCAAATTTATTACATGGAATTTTATGTCATGTAAATTTAATACCAGTAAATAGTATTAAAAATGGGGTATACACAAAAAGTAGTGATGAAAGAATACAAAAATTTAGAGATATACTAGACAAAAGAAGAATAACTGCTACAGTTAGAAGAGAATTAGGAAGTGATATTGAAGCAGCCTGTGGTCAGTTAAGGAGAGATAGGTTAAAGGAGGACATAATATAGTGAAATATTATGGAATAACGGATAAAGGTATTATAAGAGAGCAAAATCAAGATTGTATCTATTTATCTGAAAATTCAAAATATAATTTATATATTTTAGCTGATGGTATGGGTGGCGCTAATGCCGGTGATATTGCAAGCCAAAAAGCAATAGAATATGTTAAAGAATATATATCAAAAAATTATATTGTTGAAAATGAGAATAATATAAAAGAATTATTAAAAAATTCTATTACTTATGCTAATATGAAAATTTATAAAATGAGTAAATTGAAAAAAGAGTATCAAGGAATGGGGACTACTATTGTTGTAGCGTTATATTTAAATGATAAAATATATATAGCTCATGTTGGAGATAGTAGTGCATATAGAATTAGAAAAGACATAATTAGAAAAATAACTAAGGATCATTCTTATGTTCAGAAATTGTTAGATGATAAATCTATAACTAAAAAAGAAGCTAAAGATCATCCTAAAAAGAATATATTATTAAGAGCGGTTGGTTGTGAGGAAAAGGTTGAAGTAGATGTTACTATGAAAAAGCTTCAAGTGGATGATTATTTATTGTTGTGTTCTGATGGTTTAACAAATATGCTAAAAGATAAAGAAATATTATTAACAATAAACACATTAAAAGATTGTGAAAGTATTTGTAAAAAATTAGTTAGTTTATCAAATGATAGAGGCGGATATGATAACATATCTACAATTTTATTACACAATTCGGAGGTATAAGGATATGAATTTGATTGGTTATTTATTAGGTAATAGATATAAAGTACTCGAAAAAATTGGTAACGGCGGTATGGCTGTTGTTTATAAAGCTCATTGTACATTATTAAATAGATATATTGCTATTAAAGTTTTAAAAGAAGAATATGCAAATGATGATAATATAGTTAAAAAATTTATGACAGAAGCTCAATCTGCTGCAAGTCTATCTCATCCCAACATAGTATCAATTTATGATGTAGGTAGAGATAATGATATATATTATATTGTTATGGAGTTGGTCGAAGGTAAAACATTAAAACAATATATACAAGAAAAAGGAAAATTATCTTGGAAAGATGCTTGCGAAATAGCTTATGAAATTTCACAAGGATTAGGACATGCTCATAAGAATAATATAATACATAGAGATATAAAACCACATAATATTGTATTAACAAATGATATGAAAATTAAAGTTACAGATTTTGGAATAGCAAAAGCTGTTACTGCAACAACAAAAACTATTTCGGATGATACGATGGGTTCTGTTCATTATTTTTCACCTGAACAAGCAAAAGGTGGATTTACAACAGATAAATCAGATATTTATTCTTTAGGTATTGTAATGTATGAAATGCTTACAGGCGTATTACCTTTTAATGCAGAAACTTCAGTTGCTATTGCTTTAAAACATGTGCAAGAAATTGCGAAAAGTCCATCAGAAATTGATGTAACAATACCAATTAGTGTAAGTAATATTGTTATGAAAGCAATACAAAAAGATCCAAGTTTACGTTATAATAATATATCAGAATTTGCATTAGATTTAAAATTGGTATTAGATGATCCTAAAGGTCAAGTTGGTCAAGTGAAGAATTATGATAATTATGCTACACAAAAAATAGAACCTATAAAAATGCAGGATATAAGTAATAAAAAATATGAAAGTGCAATTTTAAGGCATTCACAATTTGATGAATTTGTTAAAAATAGTAAAGAAGATAAGTTTTATAATAAATCAAAAGTTGAAGAGGAAAAAAATATAAATGTGAATAGTGATAGAATGAAGCATATTGAAAAAAAGAAAAAAGGAAAAAGAATAAGAAGAGTAATATTTATAACATTATTAGGTTTAATACTTTTTAGTGGAACTTTTTATTTAGCATTATATTATTCGGGAGCTTTTGATAGACCTAATGAGGTATTGTTACCTAATTTAGTAAATGAAAACGTTGAAAGTGCTACTAAAACATTAGAAGAGTTAGGATTAGAATTAATTGTAGCTTCACAAATATATGATTCTACGGTACCAGTAAATTGCATTATATCTCAAGATCCTGTCGGCCCTAAAAAAGTTAAAGTTGGTAGACAAGTAAATGTTGTTGTAAGTAAAGGACCAGCAGAAATTTCTATGCCAGACATAACTGATTTGTCTATTGATGATGCGATATTTATTTTGTATCAGCATGGATTAGATTATGAGCTAATTGAAGAAACTAGTTTAGATGTAGATAAAGGTGAGATTATTAAATGTGAATATGAAACAGGAGATATTGTTGAAGGTGGTTCCAAGATTAAGATATATGTTAGTGCTGGTGTTGGTGATGGAAAAGTTAAAATGCCCAAATTAGTTGGCAAAACTGAAAGTGAAGTACGAGAAATTTTATTATTAAATAATTTAGTATTGAAAGAACCAATTGAATATAAATCAAATCCGGAGTTTGGTAATAATATAGTTTTGGCTCAAAGTGTTTCAGAAGGTAGTATTATACATGAGGGTGATGAAATAAGTATTGAAGTAAATAAAACTACGGTTGTTCCAGAAGAGCCAATACCAAATACTAATATTAGTTATTTAGATGGAAAAGTAAAAATAGATTTATCTAATATTACTGCTGATAAAATTAATGTTAAAGTATTAAATGATATGGGTAGAATATTAGTAGACAAAGATTATTTAACAGTTCAAGATAGTATAGAAATTACAATAGTAGACACTGTAACTAAATATATAGAAGTATATATAAATAATAATATATCTGCAAGATATTTAATGTAGTGGTGAATTATGACTGGAAAAATATATAAAATATTATCTAATTTTCATTATGTAAAAGTAGATGATAGAATAATAGAATGTAAGGCTCAAGGAAAAGTTAAAAGAGAAATACAAAAACTTTTAGTTGGGGATAATGTGCAAGTTGAGTTGATAGATAACAATAAAGGTAATATTATAGGAGTAGAAAAAAGAAAAAACCAATTATTACGACCCAATGTTGCGAATTTAGATAAACTAATAATAACAGTATCAATGAAATCACCAGATCCAGATTATATATTATTAGATAAACAAATAATATATTGTTTATTTAATAATATTATTCCAATAATTTGTTTAACAAAAATTGATTTAATTGATGAAAATGAATATTTACGCATAAAAAATATTTATGAAAAAATTGGGTATAAAGTATATTGTGTATCTTCAATTGACAATATAGGGATAGATTCATTAAAAAATGAATTAAAAAATTGTTTTTGTGTTTTTTCTGGCAATTCAGGTGTTGGTAAATCTACATTAATTAATAAGGTTATAGGGAAAGATATTATGAATTCTGGAGTGATTAGCTCTAAAAATCAAAGAGGTAAACATACAACAAGACATGTTCAGATTATTGAAAATGATGACATGTTATTAGTAGATACACCTGGATTTTCATTATTTGATTGTAATATACCATATAAAGATATTGAATTATACTATGAAGAATTTAATGATTATATAAATAATTGTGAATTTAAAGATTGTTTGCATATAAAAGAGGAAAATTGTGCAGTAAAAAATGCAGTAAAAAATGGGCTCATTTCTAAAGATAGATATGAGAGATATATAACGATTGTTAACAGTATGAGAATATAATGTTACAGAACTATTACAACAATATTAATTATTTAGAATATTGTTGTATTTTATTGCTTTTTAAAACCATGTTTTGTATTATATTTGTATATTAATAATTAAAAGGGGGAATAGTAATGGTATTAGGACCAATGAAAAAAAGGATGATAACATCATTCTTTATTGGATTTTTTATTATGTTATTAGTAGGTATTATTGCTGTAGTAATTGTATACAGACAATATGATTTAGTGTTACAAGAAAAAAATTCTTTAGAGAGAGATTTAACAACTGTTTGTGTTGTTGCCAATGGTGTAACAATTAAAGCAGGAGAAGAGATAACATCAGATAAAATAACAGAAAAAAGAATTAATACAAATGCTATACCTGAAAATTCATTTTCAAGCAAATCATTTTTGTATGATGATGTAACAAGATATGCAAAAATTGATATAGGTGAAAATACAATTCTTTTATCAAATATGTATTATGAAAGTGAAGTTATTACAGATGATTTAAGAATCCAAGAATTTAACATGATATTATTACCAAGTCAATTAGAAAATGGTGATTATGTAGATATAAGATTTTTATTACCAACAGGAAATGACTACGTTGTATGCTCTAAAAAAAGAGTTGTTGATTCAACAGAAGGAACAATATGGCTATATTTAGGTGAATTAGATATGCAATATATTAGTAGTGCTACTATAGAATCATATGTAACTGAAGGTTCAATTTTATATGCTATTGAATATGCTGAACCAACAATGCAACAAGCTGCTAAAGTAACATATCCAATATTACCGGCTGTTAAGAATTTTATAACAGAAAATCCAAATCTTGTTGAACAAGTAAAAATTGAATTATCAAACAGAATTTCAAATTATACTAAGGATAGAGAAAATTTAGATGAAATGTCTGAAGATTTTAAACCTGAAGATGCAGTACCAATATTAACAAATAATATTTTACAACAAATTGAAAGACAGAAGGCAGAAAGAGCAGCGATGGGAAATTACTAAATTAATAATGGAAAGGACATAATATGAAAATTGTTAGTTTTATTGGATATAAAGATAAATCAGAATTAATATTGTATGTGTGCAAAAATGTAAAATTATTTCATAATGCAAAAGTATTATTTATTGATTCATATACAACTCAAAAATGTAGAACTATAATACCAGCAATTGTAAATGATAAACATTATATAACTACATTTGAAGATATAGATATTGCAATTGGTTTTAATGGTTATGAAGAAATATTTGAATATTGTGAAGAATATTTAATTAATTTTGAAGATTATGATTATGTTTTTCTAGATGTTAATTCAATAGAAATGTGTGAGTCTTATGGACGTAAAAGAGTAGACTATTCATTTTTAGTAACAAGCTATGATAAATATGATGTTATAAAATCTACAGTTTTATTGCATAATCTAATTGAAACAAATGCAAAATTATTACATAAGAATATCGTTAATAAAGTATATTGCTATACAGTATTGAATACTTCCGACGAAAAATATATTGATCATAGTTTTACAGAATTAAAAATACCTTTTAATGAAAAAATTATACATTTACCATTAGATGAAGGAGACGTTAGTGTTATAATCCAAAATCAATATGCTGAAAAGATATTATTTAAACAATTATCAAGCATATATAAAAAAGGAATAATAGAAATAGCAAGTAGGATACTAGAGGAAGAAAAGAAAGCAGATGTAGAGAGAGTATTTAAAAACATTGAAAGGGGTGGGTAGATTTGGCACAAGTAGCATTTTGGAGCCCTAATGTTAAACAAAATGGTTCTACATCAATAGCAGCTGCTGTTGCAAGTGTAATGGCATTAGAGCATGAATATAATAATTTAATTCTTTCAACTTCTTTCATGGATCAATCATTAGAATCTTGTTTTTTTAATATATCAAAAATTAAGAATAGAAGTTCAGTAGATTTCACAGATGTTGGATTAGACGCTCTAGAGCGTTTAATTAGAAGTAAAAAAATTAGTATCGAAAACTTAACTGATTATACAAATCCTATTTTAAAAGAAAGACTTGATTTATTATTTAGTAGTCAAAAAGATAGTATTGTTACATATGATAAAATTATGAAATTAGTACCTGGTGTTTTACATTATGCTGAATCAATATATGACATTATATTTTTAGATGTTGTTAATGGTATGAATGATGAAGTTCAAAATAATCTTTTAAAAAATGCTGATTTAATAGTTGTAAACGTAAATCAATCAATACATAAATTAGATGAGTTCTTTAATGGAATAATGGATATTGAGTTATTAAAAGAAAAGAAATTCTTATTAGTTATTGGTAGATATGATAGATATTCAAAATTTAATGCTGAAAACTTAATTAAGAAATTTAAATATGATGGTAAAATATTTACATTACCATATAATACACAATTTTTTGATATGCAAAATGATCATAGAACTTTAGATTTCTTTATTAAGTATCTAAATGTTAAACCTTCAGATAGAAATGGATTTTTTGTAAATGAAATAAAAATATTATCTGAAGAAATATTAAAGAATATTGTAATTTCAACTGGAGAATAAGAGGTGAAATTTTAATGAGTGTTTTTGATGTAGCTGTATTAGTGTTTATAGCTCTTGGCATAATAATTGGTATAGTAGTATATTTAACTAAAAAAGATGTATCTGTGCGAAAGAGAAAAGTCGATGATAAAGCTTTTACAATACCTCAGATGTTGGTTTTTGTAAAAAAGAAAATCGATGAAATCACTAAAATGAATATAACAGATATTGGATTATCTGAAGAAGACTTAAAGCGTAGAAAAAACAAAAAATATGAATTAAAGAAAGCTTTAAAAGGTTGTTCATATGGTGATATAAATGATAAAAAATATGTTAAAGATTTAATATTTGATTTATTAATTAGAGAATATGGTGTAAATCAATTTAATATATCAAAGGCAATTGCTTTTGATAATTATTCAATGCTAACAGCTCAAGATAAATTTGATATAATAATATATTTATATATACAAGAAAATGGTTATGATGCAATGAATGTTTTGGTTAAAAAATATGAATTGGATCAGTTAAAATGTGTTTATGGTTCAACAAAACCTTGTTATGTAATTATACCTGAAGAAATTGATGAAATTTTTGAAAAAGAAATAGTTGATCCAGGAGTTTCATTAACATTTGAAGATAAGTTAATGATTGTTGTTCAAAGAATATATCAGTATTATAAAGGATATAGTGTTATTGATGAAATAAGAGATATGAATATTGATGGCGTTTCTGGTGGTGTATCAGGTTTGCCAGATGCATTTATGTATAAAGCAGCACCTATAGATAATTATTTTGAGCAGATGGCTGATAAAAAAGTTCCAAGAGCTTGTGATAGTGTTTGGATATTTTATAAAGGTAAATCAATAAGATTAGCATTCTTAACATTTGGTTCAGAAGAAGAATTAAAAAGGGTATGTCAGAATATATATAAATATAATAACCCAGGACAATTATCTGATACAAATGGATATAAGATAAATGAAATGAAAGATGGTTCTCGTGTTGTTGTTGTTAGACCGCAGATGTCTGAATCATGGGCATTTTTCGTAAGAAAGTTTGATGTTGAAAAAGCAACATTAGAGCAGTTAGTAACATTGCCAGGAGCAGATTTAGCAATACCATTATTAAGGTTTTTAGTTAAAGGTGCTAGAGTAACATCGTTAACTGGTGAGCAGGGTTGTGGAAAAACTACGATGCTTATGGCTATGATAGATAGTATTTATGATACATATAATATAAGAGTTCAAGAAACAGCATTTGAGTTACATTTAAGAAAAATTTATCCAACTAGAAACATATTAACATTTAGAGAAACAGAAACAATTAGTGGACAAGATGGTTTGGATGTTCAAAAGAAAACAGATGGTTCTGTTAATATTTTAGGAGAGGTTGCAACTCACCCAGTTGCAGCATGGATGATACAAATGGCACAAGTTGCTTCAAAATTTACATTATTTACTCACCATGCTAAAACATTTCCTAACTTAATAACAGCATTAAGAAACTCTTTATTAGCAATAGGTATGTTTGAAAATGAAAAAGTTGCTGAATTACAAGTTGTTGGTGTTTTGAACTTTGATATACATTTAAAGAAAGATTTTAATGGTTTAAGATTTATCGAAAGGGTTACAGAATGTGTACCAGTTGAAGATATTAATTATTATTCATTTGAACATAGAAAATATAAATCATTAGAAGAAAAGATGGATGTATTTATAGATAATGCTACACATTATTTTACAAAAATAACAGATAAAAAGTTATATAATGGGGTTAATATATTAGAATATGTTGATGGTAAATATGTATTAACAAATCCAATTTCGGATTATAACTTAATACCAATGATAGAAAACATGGCCGAAGATGATGTTTTAGATTTTGCTACATACATTATAGATAACTGGCCAGATCAAAAAGAGAAGGTCATGGGGAATGAAATTGTAGCTAGATTATATAAAGCAAAACTAGCAGGAAAAACAGCAAGAAAAGATCCAATAAAAGTTCTAAATTATAATATAAAAACAAAAAATACTGATGAAACAGATGATGAAGTTGTAGATTTAGGCTTAGAATAATTATTTTAATTATTCAAAGAGAGGGGTGAAGTATACTTGACTGGAGTTATAATTGGATGTGTTGTAATACTGTTTGTAATAGTAATTGTATACTTTACCTTACAAAAAAGGATACAAGCTGGAGGTAAAACATATCAAATTGAAAAACGACTTTCAGCAACAAAATCTAGTGGTTTTTCAATAGATGTGTTTTATCATAAAGTATATTTGTTCTTTTCAAAAGTACCATATATTTCAAGATATTTATTTAAGATAAGAAGAAGATTAGAGATAATAACTAATAATGATGAATTTGTTGTTAGAAAGCAAACGGCAAAAATTATACTTTTTTCAACTCTTTTAACAATATTATTATTAATTGCATTAGTATATATAAATAAGTCAGATATATATATGGCAGCATTAGCTGTACTTGGTGTAATAATTTTACATGAAACAATTATAGATATAATGGTTAATAAACTAGAAGATAAATTATTAAAACAAGGATTAGAATTTTTTTCACAAGTAAGACACTTTTATCATGAATATGGTATGGTTGAAGAATCAGTGTATGATTCCTCCTTAATGGTTAGCAATGAAATTGCTGTACAAGCGACAGCAATTTATGAAATGTTAATTGCTAATGATTCAGAAGATCAATTAGAAATGTATTATGATACAGCACCAAATAGATTTTTAAAATCTTTTGCAGGATTATCTTATTTAACAAAAGAGTTTGGTGATAGAAAAGTTGATGGAGCATCATTATATTTAAAAAATGTAAATAATATTACAGAAGAATTACAGCTAGAAATATTAAAAAGAGATAAAATTGATTATATATTCCAAAGTTTATCCTTTATTGCTATAGCACCTTTATTTGTTATAAATGCATTAAAGGATTGGGCTGTAAGTACATTTGCTATAACGAGTATGTTCTATGATGGAAAAGCAGGAAGAATAATGGAATTAGTTATTCTTGCATCAGGATTCTTATGTTATTATTTATTAAGAAGAGTTAAAGAAAATTCAGATAGAGTTAAGGTATCAAATGTTAAATCAGATAGTTGGCAACAAAAGTTATATCATTTGCCCTTTGTTGAGTGGCTTATAGATAGATTAATGCCAGTGCCTGGTACATATCAATATAAAAAGAATAATCAATTATTAGTTGATACAAATTCAGGTAATAAATTAGAAGCAGTATATGTTAATAAAGTAATATGTTTTATTTTAGGATTTGGAGCAGTATTATTCTTATTGGGTTACTTACACACATATGCAATAAATCAAGTTTATGACATGCCAACTTCTGAAAATATAAGTTTTGCAGAGCTCGAAGGACAAGAATTAGTTGAAGCACAAGAATTAACAAGATTTGATAATTACTATATAGGAAAATTTAAAAATACAAATTATAAAAAGATAGACATTACAGTAGCAATTTTGAAGCATTTAGATGGAACTGATATTAGAATAAAAACGACTGCTGAAGCAGAATTAGCTGCCGATAGAATTATTGAGAAAATGGGTGAAATTAATGCTGAATTTCTTAAATCGTGGGAATTGATTCTATCGTTTGCAGTAGCATTTGTGGCATATTTCATACCGGATTTAGTATTATTATTTCAAAAGAAGATGCGTCAGTTAGAAATTGAAAATGAAATAATGCAATTCCAAACAATTATATTAATGCTTATGAGAATTGAAAGAATATCTGTACAAGATATAGTTGAATGGCTAGAAAGATTTGCTAATATATTTAAGCCAGGATTATCTACTTGTTTAAATAATTTTGAAGCTGGAGGATGGAAAGCATTAGAACAGTTAAAAGAGGAAACATCATCAGATGAGTTTATAAAGCTTATAAAAAATATGCAATCTGCTGTTGATAAAATACCAGTTGTAAATGCTTTTGATGAATTAGAATCAGAAAGAGCTTTCTTCCAAGATAAAAGAAAAGAAGCAAATGAAAGATTAATTAATAAAAAAGCAATGATAGGTAAAATTATAGGATTTGCCCCATTGATATTATTATTCGTAGGCTATTTGATAGTTCCTTTGATCGTTGTAAGTATGTCGTTCATGGGTGAATATCTATCACAAATGTCTAGATATACATAGAAAATTGATAATTATTTTATATATAAAGGAGGTGAGTTAGTGGATAATGCAAGTAAAGCCCTTATACTATCGGGGGCAATACTATTAGCGATTGCAATTATAGGTGTTGGCATGGCAATTTTCAATCAAGCACAATTAATAGCGGGAGAATCAACTGCCCCTATGGATTCTTTAGCTGTATCTGCACATAATAGTCATTTTAGACTTTATTTAGCAGATAATGGTGTAAGTGGTTCATTAATAACAGCATTAGTTGGTGAAACATCAGCATATAATGCTGCAGCTACAAATCCATTGTTAAAAGTAACATTAGTTGTTATTGATGATAATGGTGTAAGACATACTATATTAGAACCAAATGCACCAGCAGTTTTATATCAAGGTGAAGATGGCTTTGATGAAATAATAATTTCAAATAGAACTTATTATGCACAAGCTTTTTATACTAATGATGGAATTATTACACAAATAGATTTTACGATAAAACCCTAATAGGTAAATGATAGTAACAAAATATATTTTAAATTAAAAATAGGAGGAATTATAAATGGAAAATGCAAGCAAAGCTCTTTTAATAGCAGGAGCAATATTATTAGTTATAGCTATTATAGGTATAGGAATGAGTATTTTTAATCAAGCACAAGATATAGTTGGTGATGCTACAGCTCCAATGGATGCATTATTAGTATCAGCACATAATAACAGATTCCAAGCTTATACAAAAGGTAGTGACACAGAAATAAAAGGTTCATTAATTATATCATTAGTAGGTGATACAGCTGCTTATAATGATTCTTTAACAGATAGCAGATTACAAGTAACAATTGTATATAATGATGGCACAGATGACATATCATTATTAGTACCAGGTTCAGCTCCAACATTATATACAGGTGGTAAATCTAATATTGTAAGTAAAGACAAATATTATGGAGTTGCAGAATTTGATGATTCAGGTGTTATTACTGATATAACATTCTATAATTATACTGCTGACTAATATTATTGTAAAATTAGGAGGTTATTATGTATTACGATAATAATAGTAATAATAAAATTTACATAATTATTGGTGCTATTCTTATATTTATAATAATTGCAGTTATTGTAGCTGTTTTAGTATTTAAGCAAGATACATCATTGACATCTGAAGAGTTATCTCATAATGCTCTTATTGAATCGTATGCAGTACCAGAATGCAAAGGAGCAATGGTTTATTCATATGCAACTGATATTGCAGAATATAATAGATCATTATTTAATAATGATTTAGTTGTGAAAGTAATGATTAAAAATGATATTACATATGATGATAGCCAAGCTGTTGAATTGTTGAAATCGCCAACATATACAGAAGTAACTAATACGGATAGCATTATTAGTGTTGGAAGATATATGGGTATTGTAGTCTATTCTGATAGAGGTGTAGCTACAAAAATTATGTATACAAAAAGATAGGAGGTAAATATGGAGAATGCTACAAAAGCACTTCTTATTGCTGGAGCTTTATTATTAACAATAGCTATAATAGCTATTGGAATGATGATTTATACTCAGTCACAATCAATTGTTACTGATGTGCCATTAGATTCTTTTATAATATCATCACATAACAATAGATTTTTGGTATATACTGGTAAAATTCAAAAGGGTTCATCTATAATAGGAATACCTTCTGAAACATTAGCATATAACAAGTCTTTAACAAATGAATTAATGAGAGTTTCAATTTTTCTGGAATTAGAAGGTAGTACATCTGGCGTGTATGAAACGTGGCCTTTATTATTAACTGAGCGTACTATGATCGGTGGAACTATACAAGTACAAGAGAATTTAGAGTATGCAGATGACCCTAGTAATCCAGATCAGGATAAAATAACTACTCAAGCTACATATAGTAATATAGACGATTTATTAATTGAACAGAATCTTAATAGAATTCTTTCAACTGAACAATATAAATTAGTTGCTTCATATAGTCAAGATGGTTATATTGTTAAGGTAAGAATAAGACTAGCAAATTAGTGTAATAGCTTAATTAAATTAATATAGTAGATATCAGTAGTATAATGCTACTTATATCATGCTATATTATATTTTAAGAATATTGTTTTAATGTTTTTAAAGTATAATATAGGAGGTAAAAATGGAAAACGCAAGTAATGCTTTACTAATAGCAGGAGCTGTTTTACTTGCAATGCTTGTAATAGGTGTTGCAATGACAATGTTTAATTATTTAATTACAGTTGTAGATGATAGCGGGGGGCAATTAGATGCTGCTTTAATAAGAAGTCATAATGAGGAGTTTACTAAATATGATGGTACTGTTATGGGATCAGATGTTAAATCTTGTATATCAACTATTTTATCATATAATAAAAATATTGCTCAAGCAGAAATAAAAGTTTCAATATGTGTAGATTCATTATATTATGTTGATAGAGAATTATTGGGAAGTGGTATAGTAGAAGAAAATACTATAAATATGTCTAATAATATAAAATCATATTACCAATATACTTCAAAATTTGATTATTCTAATAATGGTGCAATTACTAAAGTTACATTTACAAAGATTTAATAAATTAGGAGGTAAAAATGGATTATGCTATAAAGGTACTATTTATTGCATTTGCGTTATTAATAACAATTCTTACATGCTCGTTTGCATTATATTTATTTAGAGAACAAAGAAATATTATTGATATTGGTAGTACTTTAATTGATCAAACTGTAGTTCAGTATCATAATATAAGTTTTGTTCAATATGATAGTGAACATTTATATTATTATGATGTTAAGACGGTAATTGATTTAATAATTAATAATAACATACAAAATAAGAATTCAATTTATGAAATAGAATTATTAGTTTATGATTCAAAAAGCGATATTGAAGTATCTGAAGGCAAGATTACCAATAAAAGTTTTATGAAGAATTACGATTTTTTAAATCCTAATGTGCTAAGTGAAAGTTTATTATATAAAATAGAATTGATTTATAATGAATATGGGCTTATTGGGTCAATTAGGATATCAAATGAATAGGAGAATGTTATATGGATAATGCTTCAAAATTTATTATTATAATTGGGTCTGTAATAATTATACTAGCTATATTAAGTGTTAGTATAGCATTTGTTACAAAATCTGAAATATTTATAAACTTTTTTACTGGTAAAATAACAGCAGCTGAAGTTGTTAATCATAATAATGTATATTCTCTTTATGATGGTTCAATTGTTGGGTCACAAATTATTAATCTTGCTAATAGAATAGTTTTGAATAATCAATCTCCTAATACTATAGGTATTAGTATGTACTTATATTATGACACAAATTCATTTTATAGTATAACACCTAGTGATGCATCAGATTTAGGAAATATTATAAATACTATTTCTAAAACAAAAGTTTATCAAGGAACGACTAATATTGATGATGAAGGATTGATAGTATCAATTACTTTTAGATAAGGAGGACATATTATGGATAATGCAGCAAAAGCTATATTAATTGCTGGCGGGGTAATTATTGCATTATTATTGATGACAATTGCTACAAGTATATGGGGTAAGGGTTCTGATGCATTTTCAACAATTGATGAAAGAAGAGTTATAGCATTACAAGAGGAACAGATGGTAAAACTTTCACAATTTGTTGGTGATGTATATGGAAGTGAAGTGGAAAACTGTATTAGAAGAGTAATAACATACAATTATGTAAACGGAACGAATATTATTGTGAGAATAGATAATAGAACTAATGGGGTTTTTGAAACAGAAGTAGAATATACAAATTTAAGTAATATTATAGGTGCTGATTCTATGCCTGTAGTAAATTTAGGATCAACTTATAGAAATGATATATATAATGGTACAATGACTACAGATGAAAAAGGCAATATACAATATTTAAATTTTAAGAAAGTATTAGTTCGTTAGGAGGATAAATGGAAGATTTAGGATACTTTATTGAAATGTGTTTAGGAGTAACATTATTTGTTATGAGCGTAACCATTAGTATAATAATGTATTTTTCATTAGATGATGCAATTTCTGGTGCATTAACTATTAATAATATGCATTCAGATATATTGATTTCAAAAGATGAAGAGGGATTATTGGAACAAGATAATGTAACATATACTGCAGCAGAAATATTTTTTATTATAAATGATATTCATGATTATTTTAATTCTTCACCAGAAGCTATAGATCAGTATAGTCCATATAGAAATATGGATAATCAAGCCTTACAATTAGTTTTACAAAATGGTTATACATATTCATTTTCTAAATTGCAATTAACAAACGGTATAGATATATTAAGATATTTAGATAGTAGTAAAAAATATGAAGTTGAATACTCATATGGCTATGGTGATTTAGAAAGATTAAATTTAACCAATCATTATATTAAAGCTATTTGTTTAATTGAAGTTAATTAGTAATATTATTTTTAAGGAGTAAATTTATGTATGATGTATTAGAAAAAGTATTTGCTATAATTTTAGCTGTATTATTGATGTTTTTCTTTCCATTACTAGATGTTTTTGAAAGAATGGATGATTTGTCATTTATGACAATTTATTCATCAACAGTTAGGTTTGTAGATACGGTTAGAAATACTGGGAGAATAACACCTAAAGACTATTTAGCATTTAAACAAGTATTAGATGCAACTGGTAATAAATATGAAATTGAATTATTACATAGACAAGTTAGTTATTATCCTGAAAATGATAACGAACAAGCTAATGGAGCTTATGGATATATTGAATTATTTGATGAATTTTATAAATATCAAATATTAGCTGCTATGGATATAATGGAAAATGTAGATAATTACATGGTGTATAATACTAATGTAGTTGATATGCTAGATTATGAAGAGTTTAGAATTGGTGATTACTTTTATGTATCGGTTAAAAATGTTTCAGATACACCCGCTACTGTAATGAAGAGAGTTTTATATGGTACCGATTTGTCTGGTTCAACTATTGTTGTATCTTATGGCGGGATGATACGTAATGTTCCAATTGAAATATAGAGGATGTGATATGGTATGAAAATTACAGCATGGAGCATAGTTTTTGTATTAGTAGTTTTTTCTTTTTCCTTTATAAATAGAGTTGAAATTTCTAATAAAATGGAGATAATTAAAGAAGAGGTAAGATACAATAATGCAATAGATGAAGCTACTATGGATTCAACGTTTAGATTAATGCAACAATCTCAAAATCTTAATAAGCAAACAGATCTTTCAACTTATACTATATTAAGTTCAGTAGATAAATTTTTTGAATCATTTTCATTATCTTTTGGTATTTATGGTGGAGAAATTACACAAAGTATGTTAAAGAGATATATACCAGTTCTAGCTGTTATTGGATATGATTCTTTATATATTTATTCGCTAGATTATGTTACCGATGAAGATGGGGTTGTTTATTTAGAACATACATTAAAACCTAAGATACCATATGCAATGCAAGATACAACAAAAATGTATAATACATTGGATATTTTAACACAACCTAGTAATGATATATATGTTAATTTTTCATTAGATAAGACTGTAGAGGTCATAAAGAAAAATAATGTAGATGATATTGATCTAATAGGTGAAATAGTTGATTATAGACATTATTATGATATATATCTAAGAAAAAATGCAACGGGAAATAGTGTATGGACGTCCAGAGAGAAGTTAGCTAATGGTGATGAAGTTGTATTTAATTGTTCAGTATCTGATGATTTTGTTGTTACAAAATCATGCACATATAATGGAGATACCTTAGAATATAAAAAATACTTTGTTATTATGAATAAAGTAAGATATTTATATGAAGAGTGGAATATAAATGGTACAATGAAACATAGAAGTATAAGTTTATACACTGAAGCGAGTTATGAATTTACTAATTCTTTAAGAGATATAGATCCTTTTTATTCATTACCTGGAAATTATTTAACTGAAGGTAATCCTGAAAATACTGGGATGATAGATCCCTTCACTGGAGTATATTATGTTGGAAATTATAATAAAATAAAAAACACAGTTATTACAAATATTGTATTACAAAAGATAGAGTCATATATTTTGCGTCATAATCAATTTGTAACATCAAATGATGTTTCATATACGTTTTTATTACCTAATATTGAAAGTTCTGAATGGGATAGAGCAATAAGTGATGTGTCTGTATTTGCATTTGTTCAAGGAATTAATATGTTAGGTCAATCATATTATAATAATTATGGTTTGTCTGGCGCAAAAATTGTAGATAAAGAGATTTTTTATGGGTTACCAGTATCTAGATCTACAACGCTTACAACGGCAGATATTAATGATAATACATTTCCTATTTATTATTCAAGTTATAAATTTACAAGAGATAATCGTTATTTATTAGAAGTAAATAATGCAAAAATGTATTATCATATGTCATCTGCTGCTAATGATGGATATTTTCCAGATTTACATTCAAATAAGCCAATAATAGATGATATGCAACAGAGTTTAAACAATCTTACTGTTACCGCAGAAGACATAAGTACACAAGAAGATTATATTAATGGTTTAGCAAGAATAAGATATCATGTTTTTGGAAATTCAGCCGAAGATTATAATATTCAAATTGAGTCAGCAGCATTTTTCTTCGAAGAAGATGGAGTAACAGGACCTCAAGATGCAAATCAAATTATTGAACAAGGAACACAAGTTTCAATTTTGAATTATAATTATGAAACTGGATATGGAGAATTTATTGTTAATAGAAACGGAAGTTATTTATTTGCTGTTAGAGAAAAAGCAGGAACTGCTGTAAGAGTTTCGAATAGTATTAATATTACTCAAATTTTAACACCAGAATTAAATGTGACATATACTGTTAAGTATGATCCTACTTTAAGAAATGCTCAAGTTATTGTTGTGAGTGATGATACAACTAAATTTTATGATGCAATATGGAGAGAAAGCGATTCTACAGAAGAATTCCCAGTTGATTTAATGTATACCAACACAGATGGTAATGCAGAAGCTGTATTTACTGTTCCCCAAAATGGACAATATTATATAACAGTAATTAATGAGTATAATAATAGTACAACAACAGAGTTAATTAATGTAAATGCTATTCAAAATTTACCACCATACCCACCAACCTTGATAGTAAGTAATTATTTATCTGGATTTCAAGGTAATGTATTTCGTGTTGAAACATTAGAAGGTAGTGTTGATTTAGGAGTTAATATTGTATTTGATGTTGAAGCGTCAGAATTTGGGGATCCTGAAGGAGATAATATTTATTTCACATTAACATTATCTAAAGATGGATCATCACCACAAAGTGTAAATGCAAATCAAGTATACATATTAGGATTAGGTCATTATGTTCTTACGGGTAGAGCATATGATGATGGAGATCCTGTGAAGTATTCAACACCAGTAGAGTATGAATTTGATATTATTACTAATGAAATTTAAAATATGTAAAATAGAGTATTATAATAAAATTATGATATTCTATTTTTACTATTTTTAGAATAATAAAAAGTGTAGATTGATTTTACCAAAAAAAATGTAATAAAGATGTAATGAAAATGTAATAAATAATACATTGATTTTATAAAAAAAATAAGATAATATTAGTATAATAATATTAATTAAGGAGAGAAAAATGCAAAAAGTTAATAGAAAAATATCATTAATGATTTTAGTAGTAATAAGTATATTTGTAGTTACATTTATCTTTCAAATAGCAAATGCCGAAACAAAAGTAACTGATATAAAAGGACATTGGGCGGAAGGTACAATTAATTATATGATAAATGCAAAAGCTATATCGGGATATCCAGATGGAACTTTTAAGCCATCTAATAATGTTACCTATGGAGAAGCAATAAAATTGTTAACAGCATATTATGAAAAGGGTATTACAAATAGTAGTGATTATCATTGGGCATTTTATTATTATTTGTTTGCATGTGGAGTTGGAATTATAGATGTAAGAACGACATATAATATGCTAGATGAATATGTATCTAGAAAAGAAGTTTTAAAAATAGTATATAATACATTAAATAATGTGGCATTTAAACCATTATTAAAATATGAAGAAATGAGTGCTTATTTTCCTGATGTAACAACAGGAATAAATGAGGATGGCGTAGATTATTATAATATAGTATTAAATTGTTATGCAATGGGAATTGTACAAGGAAATGATGAAGGTCTTATGTGTCCTGATTTACCAGTAACAAGGGCAGAATTTATAACAATAATGGAAAGAGCTTTTTTAGAAAATAATAGAGTATATTCTGTAAAAGATAAAAGAGAGCAAGCAATTATAACACCTAATAATTCTGGTTCATATAAATATATTTGGGAATATATGCCAAATAGTTTTTATGAATATGTACCTAATGATTTTTTCAGTTATATTGAAGGTAGTGAGCCAGTAGTATATGCTGCAAAACATGAATATAATACTATTAATAAAATGGTAGAAGATAAGAAAAAAGCAGATATGTCATTAAATGCATTATATAATATTGAATATAGTATGAATGATTTTCAAATAAAAGAATGGAAAGAAAAAATGAAGTTATTTAGTAATGTTGATGAAAGTAGTTTAGATGAATATATTCAATATATTAAAGACAATAAAATAGCAATAAGGGGTGGAGTAATAATGGATCCATGTACGATTGGAGAAGTATTATTACAAAATAGTTCAGATTATAAACCTGCAATGAAAGGTTTAGTAAAAATTCAGGTTGGGTATAATGAAAATAATTTGGATATATTGACATATGATGAATTTATAAATAATAAATCAAATAATTTAGTAAATAATGAGTATAAATATATATTAGTTTATTTAGACGAAGCAGAGGATAAAACAGGATATAGTTTATGCTTAAAAGATATATTATATGATTAGGAGGAAAATTTATGGTTATTTGTAAAAGAAACAAAATAATAATATGTTTAATAATTAGTATATTAATTTTATTTAGTATTGTGGCATGCTCGGCTAATTATGCTGTGTCTGATTATACTAGAGTAGATTTTGTAGCAGATCAAGATGGAGAGATAGTGCTCCCATCAAAACGGATATGGATATCCTCAATATTTTACGACAGTAACTGCGCAAGATTTTGATGTTGAGGGTGGTCAAAATTTTATTCCAATAAGTGAAACTACATTTGCAACAGTAGGAAAATATTTGGAAAAAAATATCACATTTGTGTCAGCAACATATGATGGAAAATTAAGGCTTTTTTGGGAGTTTGATAATTTTAATCAAATTTTTGGAATAAATGAAACATATTTTTCATTGGATACACGATATGATATAGGTGGTGCCCATATTGGTGTTGGACTTTTTATACCGATAAAATGGTGGGGAGTATTAACAGTAAAATATAGAGTGGAAAGTGAAGATTATGAAAAACCGCCAGAAGAACCAGAGATACCAGGAGGAACAGTAACACCAGGAGACGATAATCCAGAGCCACCGGTACCAGGACAAGATTTTACATCATATGAAAATAGAACCCAATATACAATATCTAGATTGAATCCAATATTATCAGCTAATATAGCATCAGATAATAGGAATGATAGTAATCCCAAAGGAATACATGAGTCAACACAAGAATTTAATAATTTATTAGAGGATGGAGATTATTATGGAATACCAACACATAAAACACAATATGCGCAAATATTAACAGCTACAAGAAATTTATTTATATTAGATTATGTAAAAGTAGATGGAGAAAGAGTATATAATGTATCAGTACGAAAAGGATATAATACAGTATCATGGAGTAATCATTATGTTGTGCAAGGGTGCGGGAATAGTGGAGAGTTATCAGCACCAACGTCTAGTTCCGGAGGAGAAGCAGCAGATGGTGTAGTAGATACAAGATGGAGACATGATGGATTACCATCACATGGAGTAGCATATTTTGATAATGATTTTAATGGACAATATAGAGATGAAAGAGGAGAGTGGCAAGCAGTGGAAGGCGACCCGTGTCCTATATGTGGTGGAACAATGTGTTCAATGAAATGTAATTGGAGTACACCTAACACATGTAATTGTGGAGTAGTACATTGTCCAGGAGGAGTGCATATCTATAATACAATAGTTCATTATAAAACAGTAACAGAAACAGTAACAGATTATGGTACAGATGAAGAGGGTAATACTATAGTAACGGGATCACATCAAGAATCACATCAAGAATATGATTATACAGAATATATAATGTGTACAGCCAATACTACGCATACACATGAGCATGGTTGTTCTATATGTGGAGGATGTACAAAACATAATTATTGTACAGGACATAGTCCAGCAGTACAGTCAAATGAAAATTGGTATTGGTGTAATTATGGAAGTTGTCCAGGACATGAAAGAATATATCAAGGAACAATGGAATATCAATGTGAGGTAGAAGGAGGCTGTATACATAAGAGTACAGTACAGGTAACAAGAACATATTTATATCAAAGAAAGTATTCATATTATGAAATAGAATCATATAGTGCATATAGATTAACATCAGCAGAAGTATATAATGCAACATTAACGAATTCAGGACATGTAACTTTGAATGGATATAATTATACATTAAGAAGTGAATGTTTTAGACCTAATGAAATAGCAAGCGGTTGGTCAGCATGGAGTA
>JAQVRJ010000063.1 GCA_028701115.1 Clostridia bacterium | reverse complement strand
GAAAATGGAGTTGAAGAATAGCAATGAATATAATAAAAAGATTAGGTAAAATTTTTGCTGTAATATTAGTATCTGTATTAGTAGTCGCTGTTGCATTAGCAAGCAGTGTTGCTTTAGGATATGTATATATGAAAAATGTTGGGGGAGATGTTTCAGTTAATCCTGAAGATGATCCTACACAAGTTGAGAATAAAAAGAGTATTAATGTATTATTACTTGGTACAAATCAAAATCTTTCGGATTTTATAATGGTAGCAAGATATGATGCTGAACAAGATAAAGCATATTTAATCTCTATACCAAGAGATACAAAATATAACGGACTTGACGAGCCACATACAACATATTATAAAATTAATGCAATATATCAAGGTAAGAATATTGAAAAACTCGAAAATCAAGTTGAAAAATTATTAGGCATAAAAATAGATAATTATGTAGTATTTAATACATCAATATTAAAGCAAGTTGTTGATGCAATCGGTGGAGTAACAGTAGATATAGGAAGTAAGCCTTTAAAATATGAAGATCCAGAACAAAATTTATATATAGATATACCAGCTGGTGTTCAAACATTAGATGGGGATCTTGCAGAACAATTTGTAAGATTTAGAAAAGGATATTCAAATGGAGATATTGGAAGAATAAATGCACAACATCATTTTATTGAAGCATTTATACAACAATGTTTAAAACCAGAAAACTTATTAAAATTACCTAATTTAGCTTCAATTGTTTTAAATGAAGTTAAGACAGATATACAAATTTCAACTGTTATGTATTACTTAGATGATTTTGCTAATTTTAAAATGGAAAATTTAACTATGGAAACATTACCAGGTTATTCTCCAACATTAAATGGTATTTCATTTTATGTACTATATGAGCAACAAACAAAAGATATGATAAATAAGTTTTTCTTTAACAAAGAAACAGAGGAAGGAAACGGAATTAATGAATAATACATTGGAAGAAAAGATATTAAATATAATAGATAATAAAAAAGGTTTTGACGTAAATGTTATTGATGTACATGAAAAGACTATATTAGCAGATAAGTTTATAGTTGTTAGTGGGACATCATCAACACATGTAAAATCTTTATCAGATAACATAGAAGTAGAATTGAAAAAAGAAGGAATATATGCAACAAGAATAGAAGGATATAGAGAAGGAAGATGGATTCTTATGGATTATTCAGAAATAATAGTTCATATATTCCATCCGGAAGAACGACTGATATATAACATAGAAGATTTATGGGAAAATGTAATGCAAAAATTAGGTTAGATATCAGGAGGAAGTAAAAATGAAAGAATATAATTTTAAAGAGGTAGAAAAGAAGTGGCAAGATAACTGGGAAACAAATAATACATTCTCAGCAACTGATGATACAACAAAGAAAAAGTTTTATGGATTAGTAGAATTTCCATATCCATCAGGTCAAGGCTTACATGTAGGACATCCGAGAAGTTATACCGCATTGGATATTATTTGTAGAAAGAAAAGATTAGAAGGATATAATGTTTTGTATCCAATGGGTTGGGATGCTTTTGGATTACCAACAGAGAATTATGCCATTAAAAATAAAATACATCCTAAAATAGTTACAAAACAAAATGTAGATAGATTTAGAGAACAATTAAAAAGTTTAGGATTTTCATTTGATTGGCAAAGAGAAGTAGATACAACAGATCCACATTATTATAAATGGACGCAATGGATATTTATACAATTATTTAAAAAAGGATTAGCATATAAAAAAGAAATGCCAATAAACTTTTGTACAAGTTGTAAAGTAGGACTTGCTAATGAAGAAGTTGTAAATGGTGTTTGTGAAAGATGTGGTAGTGAAGTTGTACAAAAAGTAAAGAGTCAATGGATGTTGAAAATTACCGAATATGCACAAAGATTAATTGATGATTTAGATGATGTAGACTATATTGAAAAAATAAAAATACAACAAAAAAATTGGATAGGTAGATCTGAAGGTGCTGAAGTAAAATTCAAATTAACACCAATTGAAGAAGAATTAATTGTATATACAACAAGACCAGATACTTTATTTGGTGCTACATATATGGTTATATCACCAGAACATCCATTTATTGAAAAATATAAAGATAAAATAGAAAATATTGATGATGTAAAAAAATATCAAACTGATTCTTCAAAAAAATCAGATTTTGAAAGAACTGAATTAGTAAAAGATAAAACTGGGGTTGAGTTAAAAGGTATTAGAGCTATAAATCCAATTAATAATAAAGAAATTCCAATATGGATTTCAGATTATGTATTAATGACTTATGGAACAGGTGCAATAATGGCAGTACCAGCTCATGACGATAGAGATTGGGCTTTTGCAAAGGAATTTGATTTACCAATTATAGAAGTTATTAAACCAACAAATGGTTTAGTATCAGATATATCTAAAGCTGCATTTACTGATGTAGATGATGGTGAAATGGTTAATTCAGGATTTTTAACAGGATTAACTGTAAAAGATGCTATTGCAAAGATTAGAGATTATGTAGAAGAAAATAATATTGGAACAAAGAAAGTAAATTATAAATTACGTGATTGGGTATTTTCAAGACAACGTTATTGGGGAGAACCAATTCCATTGGTGTATTGTGAAAAATGCGGATGGGTTCCATTAGATGAAAAAGATTTACCATTAACATTACCAGAAGTAGATAATTATGAACCAACAGATAATGGAGAATCACCATTATCTAAAATGGAAGATTGGATAAATACAACTTGCCCACATTGTGGTGGTAAAGCAAGAAGAGAAACAGATACAATGCCTCAATGGGCAGGATCATCTTGGTATTTCCTAAGATATATTGATCCACATAATGATGATTTCTTAGCTGGAAAAGAAAAATTAAAATATTGGTTACCAATAGATTGGTATAATGGTGGTATGGAACATACTACATTACATTTATTGTATTCAAGATTTTGGCACAAGTTCCTATATGATATAGGTGTAGTTCCAATAAAAGAGCCATATCAGAAGAGAACATCACAAGGTATGATACTTGGTGAAAATAGTGAGAAAATGTCTAAATCTAGAGGTAACGTAATTAATCCAGATGATATAGTTAGTGAATATGGAGCAGATACATTAAGATTATATGAAATGTTTATAGGGGCATTTGACCAAGCAACTCCATGGTCAATGCAGGGCGTAAAAGGTTGTTACAAATTCCTAGAAAGAGTATGGGAAATGCAAACATTTGTAACAGATGAAAATATTTATTCACCTGAAATGGAAATGAGTATGCATAAAGCAATACAAAAAGTATCTGATGATATTGAAAAAATGAAATTTAATACTGCTATTGCAACATTAATGAG
>JAQVRJ010000021.1 GCA_028701115.1 Clostridia bacterium | reverse complement strand
ATTTATATACTTCTTTTTTATTATTCATTTATTTTAAAATTATTTATATTCTTCGTTTAATTCTAAATAATCTTTACCAACTTTTACAATATCTGCCCATTTTAATATCGCACCAATTCTTACAATATTTTTTTCAACAGTTTGATTTTTCTTTTTTCCAAATATGGTTGAAGCAACATATCCTTCAATTGTGTCTAACTTTAAATCTTTACTTCCTAATTTTTTAGAAGCATCTCCTTTTAAAGCTTTACCACCATTTTGTTTCATAATATCTATAGTTGCAAAAAACACATCCCATGTTAATAACACAGGCGCTGTTTTACCACTTACAAAAACAATTCCGGTTTGGTCATCAGCATATGATATTTCAAATTTTGATGTTCCATTCTTTATAGTAGTTTCTCCACCTTGATCATTTAGTCTTCCTTTTATTGCACAAGCAATACAATTATCCCAATTATGGATAGGCACAAATTTAACTTCTCCCATTTTATATTTCTCCTTTACATATTTTATTTCAAATACAAAATAACACATTAAGCTCAAAATGTAAATAGTTTTTTATATTTTTATTTGTTTTTGTAAATTATACTATTTTTTCCATAAAACAAAATATTTCATCTAAAACATTTTTCTCTTTTACAAATTTAATAATACTAGTGCTATCTATTTTTATTTGAACACCAAACTCTTTTATTAAACTTAATATTCTTTCTTCAGAAATATTATTTTCATTAGCTATATCAAATTTTATTTTATCGCCTTTAAACGTTATATAAGAAATACCAATTTCTTTTGCAAGTATTTTTATTTTTGCAATACACAATAAATTTTCAACCTCTTTGGGTAACTCACCATATCTATCTATTATTTCTTCCCTTACGCTTACAACATCTTCAAATGTTTCGCATAATGCAATAGTTTGATATACTTCAAGTTTCTGATTTTGATTTTCAATATATTTACTTGGAATATATGCAGAAATATTTATATCTATTTGCACATTATTATCTATATCTTCAATTTTTTTGCCTTGCAATACTTTAACCGCATCTTCTAACATTTTGCAGTACATCTCATAACCCACAGCTTCCATATGTCCATGCTGTTCACTTCCTAAAATATTTCCAGCTCCTCTAATTTCTAAATCACGTAATGCAATTTTAAATCCAGAACCAAATTCTGTAAATTCTTTTATAGCTTTTAAACGTTTTTCCGCGTCCTCAGTTATTACCTTGTTTCGCTTGTATGTAATATATGCGTAAGCTTGTCTATCTTTTCTTCCTACTCTACCTCGTATTTGATACAATTGAGATAATCCCATTCTATCTGCATTTTCAATAATTATAGTATTAGCATTTTGTATATCTATTCCGGATTCAAGTATAGTAGTACATATTAAAACATCAATATTACCTTGTATAAAATCATACATAATTTTTTCTAATTCTTCGCTTGTCATTTGTCCATGAGCACATTCAACTTTTGCTTCAGGAATTAATTTTTGAATTTCAATAGTTTTTTCTTCGATATCTTTTACTCTATTATATAAATAAAATACTTGACCCTTTCTTTCTATTTCTTTAATAATTGCATCTCGAATTACTAATTTATCATATTCCATAACATATGTTTGTATCGGCTTACGGATATTAGGTGGATCATAAATAACACTCATATCTCTTATACCAACAATAGACATGTGTAATGTTCTTGGTATTGGCGTTGCAGTCATAGATAAAACATCTATATTTTGCTTTAATTGTTTTATTGCTTCTTTATGTTTTACACCGAAACGATGTTCCTCATCAATTATTAATAATCCCAAATCTTTGAATATAATATCTTTTTGTATTAACCTATGTGTTCCAATTACAACATCTAATTGACCTTGTTTTAATTTTTTAATAATATTTTCTTGTTCTTTTTTTGTTTTAAATCTACTTAATACATCTAAGCGTATATCATATTTTTGCATTCTTTCCTTAAACACTTCATACTGTTGAATAGCAAGAATCGTTGTAGGAACTAAATATGCAACTTGTTTACCACTCATTACAGCTTTAAATGCGGCTCTAATTGCTACTTCTGTTTTGCCATATCCAACATCACCACATAATAATCTATCCATCGGTACAGATTTTTCCATATCTTGTTTTACTTCTCTTATACATCTTAATTGATCATCCGTTTCTTCATAAGGAAAATCTAATTCAAATTGTTTTTGCCATTCTGTATCTGGGAATGATGAAAATCCTCTTATCTTTTGCCTATGTGCATACAACTCTACTAAATCTTTTGCAATGCTTTCAGCATTTTCCTTTGCTTTCTTCTTTACATTTGCCCATTCTTTTGAACCTAACTTATTTAATTTAGGAACTCCTTCACTTAATGCAACATATTTTCTAATACTATCTAATTGATCTGTAGGAACATATAGGACATCTTCATTTTTATATTTTATCTTGATATAATCTCTTTTAATATTATTTACATCTAAAGTATTTATTTCAATAAATTGACCTATACCATGTCTAAAATGTACAACATAATCATTCGGAGATAAATCTGCTAATACTACTTTCGCAGCGTTTTTAAAAGTTGAAGAACGATATACACTTTTATATTTATGTACATTTTCTTCACTATCTGTTAATATTGCTAATTTAATATCTACATACTCATAGCTAGAGCTATTACTGCCGATACAAATATATACAAACTTTCTCTTAAACTTATCTATGCTATTTATATCTTCTACATATTTATTATTAATATTATTTTCATTTAGAATCTCAGAAAGGTTTAAAGCCTTATTCTTATTGCTTACTAATAATACAGTTGTATAATTTTTCAGGTACAACTCTTCAACTTGTTTTAATAATATTTCCTTTATATTATTAATATTATTCAATTCTCTACATTTAAATACATATTTAGGTATATTAGATTTATTATCTATATCTAAATTTTTCAATTGAATATATCTATTACCATAATGTTTTTGTATTTCTTCATACGTATATATATTATTTAAAAACTGTGGCACAAATCTTTGTTTTTCCTTTAAATCTTTTGCCAATTCAAATAATTCAAAATTAATACTATTTACCTTTTGTTCTAATCTTTCAACTTCATCCAAAAAGATTACCATATTTTTGGGTAAGTACTCTAACAAATTATGTTTCTCATAAATACAAGAAAAATATTTATCTATTTTGTTATCTATTATTCCCTCTTCTATTTCTTCTATATTTTCTTTTACCTTTTCTTGTTCTTTTACACTTAATTTTGAAATATCTATTTGGGAAATTTCTTTTGCTATTGCAGTAGTACTTTTATTTAATATATATTCTGTATTAGGATATATTTCTATATTATTAACATCTTTATCTGAACGTTGTGAAAAAGTATCTAGATACTTAATACTATCTATAGTATCTCCCCATAATTCAATTCTTACAGCATTATCCATATTTGATGGATATATATCAATTATTCCACCTCTTACACAAAATTGACCTTTCCCTTCAACCATATCTACTCTGTTATATCCGATATTTAAAAAATTTAATATTATTCTATTTAAATCTATTTCACTTTTAACTTCAATATTAAATATATTTTTAGTTATTATTTCTTTATCTACAACTGGTTGTGTTATACTTTCAATTGTTGTTACTAAAACTTTTACTTTATTATTTAATAACTTAGAAAATGTTATAACCCTTTCCATACTATTATCCATATTTTCAAGATCATAATCATAAACTGTTACTTCTCTCTTTGGTAAGTAATATACATCTTTTAAATTATATGATAACAATTTATTATATATTTTTTGAGCTACTATATCATTATTTACAATTATACAAATCGATTTTTTGTAGCACAAAAGCGAATACATCATGTGCACCTTTTGTAAATCAGTTAATCCTAATAGGTTTATAGGCAACTTATTACTTTTTACAGCTTCAATGTATTCTTTATATTCTTCAATTTGCGATAATGCTTCTATAATTGGATTCATAATAAACCCTCCGCATATATAAATATACTGCAAACAAGAAAATATGTCAATAAAATAAAAAAGTCTTATATATAAGACTTCTTTATTTTATTATTTTTTATCTTTTTATTTCTCTTTTATTTTATTTACTTCTTCTATCCATGAAAGAATGTCTTTATAAACTCTATCTGCATTTATCTCATTTAACATTTCATGTCTACCATTTTTATATAATTTGATTTTAGCATTACAGCCAGCTTCTTTTAATACTTCATATACCTTTGTTACACCTTTACCATAATTACCGATTGGATCTTTATCTCCAGATATAATAAATATTGGTAAATCTTTTCTCATTCTTTGAATACTCATTTTATAATTTGCAAATTTAACAAGTTTAAACAAATCTCTAAATCCAGATGCGGTAAATATTATATTCCCAAATTTATCATTACTATATGCTTTATCTATATAAATATCTCTTGATACCCAATCATATTGAGTTCTTGAAAACTTGATCTTTATATTTAAAGCTTTAAAAGCTAATTTCATTATCTTTTTACTTCTATATCTCTCACCTTTTCTTTTAATAATTCCTTCAGTTAATAATATTCCAGCATCAATAACTTTAATGGGCCCCATTGTTCCTGAAATAATAACATTATCCACATCATTACCATATGTATACATATAACAACGAGTAATAAAGGAACCCATTGAATGGCCTAGAATTGTATACTTTAAATTAGGATATTTTTCTTTGACTATCTTAGTTAAAAAATATGTATCTCTAATTAAACAATTATATCCATATTTATTTGCAAAATATCCATAATCTTCTGGATTTGTCACAGTAGTACCATGTCCTAAATGATCGTGTCCACAAACAATATATCCTTGATCTATCATATATTCTACAAATTTAATATATCTACCAAAATATTCAGACATGCCATGAACTACTTGAATAATACCTTTTATGTTATCTGTTTTCGGTATATATATTTTACCCTTTATATAATTAATTTGATTTGAACTTAAATAACTTACATCTTCAACCATATATTCCATACTATTTCACCTCTATAAATTCATTTGAATTTATTAAAAAAATATATATTTCTTTTACTTTCCTATTTAATAAAAGCTCAATCGCTTTTTTGTAATAATGTAATTGCAATTTATACCTTTTAATTATCTCATCTTTGTTATTTATTTTATCTGTTTTGTAATCCAATAATACAACTTCATCATTTTCAATAAAACACATATCTATTGTACCTTGCACTAAAATTTTATCTTCTGCATTTTCTGGTACATCAAACAAACTTGATAATTCCTTTAAATCTTCTTGTAATATAAAAGATTTCTCTTTATATATTTTACTTGCTTTTAAAACTCTTTTATAAAATTTGCTATTGAAAAAGTTATATACTTTATCTATATTAATTATATTATATTCCTTTGTATCTTTCAAATATATTTTTTGTATATCTTCTTCAATATTTTCGCGTGTATATTCTTTATTAAAACTCAATTTCTCAAAAACTTTATGGTATATAGTTCCTATCTCTGTAGGAGTCATATCTAAATTGTCTAAATTATCTTTTGAATAATCATTTATATAAAACGTATTATCATAATCAGCTTCATTTTTCTTTATATCACTTACAGATATTTTATGTGGTATTTTAGTTAAATACATTTTTTCATAATTACATTGTATTGTATTATTATATTCATCAATGTCTTTTTCCTGAACATTATCTAATTTACTAATATTCTCTTTATACTTATTATTTATATCTTCATTTTGTTCTTCGATATCGATTAGTTCTAACGAATTGCTTTTAATATATTGCACATCTATTAATTTCGCATCATAGCCATTATTATATAATACATAATTTATTAACTGTAAAAAAGATTTAATATTAGACTGTTTCATAGTAATAGCAGACATTCTATCTTTATCTTCGCCTTTACTTATTCCAGTTATTATTAGTTTTTCTTTTGCTCGTGTTAAAGCAACATAAAGCATTCTCATTTCTTCTGATATTATATCATTACTCATTTGTTTTCTTATTATTTCTTTATTTATACTTGAATATGTTACACGCTTATTTAAATCAATAATATCTGTTCCTATTAACAAATCTGAATGTAATAATACTTTTTTGTTCATATCTATAATATTATACTTTTTATTTGTATTAGCTAAAAATACAATTGGAAATTCTAATCCTTTAGATTTATGTATAGTCATCAATCTAACAACATTATCATTTTCTCCTAATATCTTAGCACTTTCCATATCCTTACTATTGTCTTGTATTTTTAATATAAAATTAACAAAATTAAATAAACCTTTATATGCTGAGCTTTCATATTCTTTTGCAATTTCAAACAATAATATTAAATTAGCCTTTTTACTTTCATAATTAGAATATCTTTTTAAATACTCAATATATTTATATTCTTCATAAATATTCCAAATCAATTTACTAACTGTTAAATACTTCGACATTTCCCTAAATCTATTTAAAGTACTGAAAAATTCTGATACTTTTTTATTTTCTGAAGCGCACTTTTGCATAGCAGTATAAAAATAACAATGTTTACCATATTTTCTAATTTGTACTAGTTCATTATCATCAAATTTTCCAAAAGGAGATTTCAAAACAGACAACAAAGCTATATCTTGATATGGATTATCTATAATTTGTAAAAAAGATATTACTTCCATTACTTCTAATTCATTTAAATATCCTGTTGTATTGTCTATATATATTGGAATGTTCATTTCTTTAAATATCTGATTAAATAATTGTGAAATATTTTTTGCACTTCTCAATAATATTACTATATCACTATATTTAATATCTCTATTTTCATTTGTCTTTTTATCTAGCACTTGATATTTTTCTTTAATAAGTTTCTGTATTTTATTTGCAATATACATTGCTTCATATTCTATTTCTTCTTTTTTAATATTATCTTCTTCAATACTATTATCTTCTTCAAAATCTGTATTTTCGTTATTTGGTACTTCTATTAAATCTAGTTCTACTTTTGAATTATTTTCATTATAATTTGCACCATAATTAAGAAATTCTTCTTTTTTATAATCTATTCCACCTATTTTTAAAGACATTGTATTACTAAATATATAATTTACAAAATCTAATATTGTACTTCTACTTCTAAAATTCTTATACAAGTTTATTTTTACATATTTTTCACTTAAATCTTTTACATATTTATTATATTTTTCTAAAAACAACTCTGGTCTTGCATTTCTAAATTTGTAAATGCTTTGCTTAACATCTCCAACCATAAATATATTAGGTTTTCCTTCATCACATTTTGAAATACAATTTAAAATATAGTCTTGAATAAGATTACTATCTTGATATTCATCAATAAGAATCTCAACATATTTTTCTCTATATATTTTAGATATATCATTTGCAATAATTTTTCCATTATCTTGAACACTTGTTAATATTTGTAATGCAAAATGTTCAAAATCATTAAAATCCATTATTTTGCTTTTTTCTTTCTTTTCTTTAAATGCTTTTCCAAATTCTTGAACTAATTTTAACAAGTATAATAATTGTGATTCATTAATTTGTAATTCTCTTATTATTTCTTCTTCCGGTATAGCAATATCTAATAAATCTTTTATACTAGTTACATTTTTCCAATGATTTTCAACTTCCTTTTTTAAAGTATCGTCATTCCAACGGACACTAACTCGTCTGTTAAAGCTAAAACCTTTTAATATAAAGTATATCTTATCCCATTCATCACATTTTAATATACCATCTTCAAGTTTTTGTAAAGATTGCATACAATCATTATAAAAATCTAATTGTTTTTCATCATCATTTACTAAATTAATTATTTTTTCACATTCATGTATACTTTCTTTAATGGCATCTATTACTTGTTCTAAATACTTTTTACCCCATATACTATTTTTAAAATCTACACCATTTGAACTAATACTTTTTTTCATTTCTTCATATATTTTATCTGGGAAAGGAAAGTTCATCATATAATTATAAATATTTATAATTATCTCTTTTAAATTATTTTCGCCTTGTTCATTATACATTTCTAATAAATCCGATAAATCTTTATCAATTTCTTCTTGTTCATAATATTTATCAAATATTTCTTCTAAAACATCATATTTCATTAATTCTTTATCGATATCATTTGCAACTTTAAAATTAGGATCTATTTTTATTTCATAATAATACTCTTTTATAACTGATAAACAAAAAGAATGTATAGTAGATATATTAGCTTTATTAACATTTACAATTTGTTGTTGTAACCATAAATTATCTGGTTCTTCTTCTAAAACACTATACATTTTATTTATTAGTCTTTCTTTCATTTCTGTTGCAGCAGCATTAGAAAAAGTTACTACTAATATTTTAGTAATATCTATTTTTTCATTTAACACCATATTAATTATGCGCTCAACTAAAACAGCTGTTTTGCCACTACCTGCGCCAGCTGAAACTAATAAATTGCAATTTCTCGTTTTAATTGCGCTTTCTTGTTTTTCAGTCCACTCCAAACTATTCACCCAATCTCTTTTTAATACTAACTGCTAATTTTTTATTTATACCTTTTACTTTAAGAATTTCTTCGATACTAGCATTTTTAATATTTTCAACATTCCTAAAATATTTTAATAAAGCTTTTCTTTTACTTTCACCTATACCATTAATATCGTCTAATATAGAGACCGTCATTTTACTATTTCTCAAATTTCTATGATATGTTATAGAATAGTTATGCACTTCATCTTGTATATTAGTTATATATTTCATTATTACATCAGATATTTGTATTTCATTATTATTATCTTCTAACATTGCTTTCGTTCTATGCTTATTATCTTTAACCATCCCATAAACAGGTATATCCAATTTATATTTTTTCAATATTTCTTTAACAGCATTTATTTGAATAATACCGCCATCGGCTAATATTAAATCTGGTAAAGGTAAAAAAGCTTCATTCTTTTTATTTATTGCTTCATTTAATCTTCTATCTAATATTTGTTTCATACATTTTGAATCATCTTGATCAAATATATCTTGTATTTTAAATTTTCTGTACTTACTTTTTTTAAAATTACCATCTTCTATAACTACCATACCTCCAACAATATTAGTACCAGATATATTAGATATATCAAAACTTTCTATACGCTTAGGTATATAATCCAAACCTAATTCAGAAGATAATTGTTCAATTATACTTTCGCTACCATATACATATTTATTTTCTAAAGATATTTGAGCATTTTTTTCTGCCATTTCAACAAATCTAAGTTTTTCACCTTTCTTAGGTGAACGTATTTCAACTTTACCACCTTTTTTAGCAATAAGGAAATCTATTATTGATTTATCTTGAATATCATATCTTAGCATTATTTTAGCTGGTATATCTAAACAAGTATTATAATACTGTTTAATAAATGAAGCAACTATTTCACTATCTTCCATATCTACTAAATCATCAAAGAAATAGTTTTCTCTACCTATCAATTTATGATTACGTACAAAAAATATTTGTACGCACACTTTATCTTTTTTATATACTCCAATAACATCTATATCATTTTCGCTAAAATTTGCAACTTTTTGTTTTTGTAATAAACTATTTATATCTACAATTTTATCTCTAATAATACTAGCTTTTTCAAATTCAAGATTCTCGCTATATTCATTCATCTCGTTTGTTAAAGATGTTATTAATCTTTGTATATTACCACTTAAAATATTAGAAACTTCATTTATCATCTTCATATATTCTTCTTTAGACACATTGTTTTTACACGGTGCCATACATCTGCCTATTTGATAGTTTATACAAGGTCTTTTTTTACTTTTCAATACACCTTTACATTGTCTTACCTGATATTTTTCTTTTATAAATCTTAAAGCTTGTTTAACATGCGTATTATCCATATATGGTCCAAAATACTGTGCTCCATCTTGTAAAACTCTCCTAGTTATAGCTACTACTGGATAATCTTCATTAGTTATTTTTATATATGGATATGTTTTATCATCTTTTAACATTACATTAAACTTAGGTTTATGTAATTTTATTAAATTACATTCTAACATTAACGCCTCAACTTCAGAATCTGTTACAATATATTCAAAACTTGTAATAAGGCTTACCATTTTTTCAATTCTAGCACCTTTATTAGTCTTTTGAAAATACTGCTTAACCCTATTCTTTAAAATTATAGCTTTTCCAACATAAATTATATCATTACCATTTTTCATCAAATATACTCCTGGTTTAACAGGCAGTTTTTTCAACTCATCATGTATATTAAACATATAATCACCTACATATATATTACCATAAACATCTCATATTGTCTATTATATAAACAAAAATATACAGACCTAAATTAATAGGTGCTGTATATTTAAAAACAATTTTTATTCTTCAGTTTTTGTTTCTTCTACTGGAGCTTCATCATCCATTGTTTCATACTTTTCCAAAATAATATCTTGAATCATTTTTCTTGTTTCAGGATTTATTGGATGTGCTATATCATCAAACTTCCCAGTTTTTAAATTCTTTCTACTTGGCATTGCAATATAGTAATCGCCTTCATCTCTTTGCATAAGTCTAATATCATGAATAACAAAACAGTCATCAATTGTTATTTCAACTCTAGCCTTTTTTCTACTTGGTAAAGTAGACTTCCAAATCTTCACATTAGTAATTTTCATTACTGCACCGTCCTTCCAAACTATGTAAATATTTTAACATAAAATCATGCTAATAGTAATTATTACGACATATTATTCAATTTTCCTTTTTTTATATAAATATTTTTCTTATTTTTTCCATTTTACATATAATTTGCGAAAAAGCAGGAATTATAGTATAATATTAATGTTAATAAGTTTTACTATTATTATGTCAGAAATTGATGTAACCAAAATCATGGAAAGAGTAGCAAATTGCTCATACTCTTACCTCAACAAATGTAAAGCAGAAGACTATGAATCAACATTAAGAAAATGTGATATCAAAATTTCACACACACGTGGAGTTATTGACATTTCATCAAACATTGCAACTGAAATTTATCATTGCACACCTTATGAAATGAAACTCATTGTGTGCTCTGCAGCTGTGCATGATATTCCAGGGCGGGATAAACAATACATTACTTACGGTACATGGGTTGACAAAAACTGTCCAAAAGATCACGGAGACATCGGCTACACTTTATTAATAGAAAACAACTATGCGTTAATAAGAGAAATCACTGATGCCGATCTTACTGATGCTGATTGTGAAGTAATATCTAATGTTGTTAAATATCATTGCAAATCAAATTATGATGAAGTAAATGATCCATTAACTAAAAAAATATTAGATATTGTAATAAGTGCAGATGGAATCGATTTATTCCGTAGCAGGATTGAAGATGATTGGGCTCTCGTGTTTTCAGAGAGTACTCCAACAGAAAGTGAAGTTGCAAAATCAGTATTTTCACCAAAGCTATTACAAGCTTTCTTAACCTTGAACCCAGGAGAAGTATTGAACTTTAGTTCAAAAACTAATCCAATAAGAGATAATCCTCTTACCGAACACTATGTAGATGCAATCATACTTAATTATGCAATTGCAAACAAATCCAACAGTGAAACACGTAGAACTATCTTATCTATGAACTATGTTGATTTACTCTATGAAAGATACATAAATGTTCCTTTCAGTCCAGAAGTAAAGCAAAAGCTTGAACAGGTATACAAGTATGCAAAATACTTAATCAATTACGGCTTAAAAGAATAATTTTTCTTTTTTTTGCCTTAATTAAAACAAACATAATAAAAAAAGAAAAATAATATTTTATTCTTCTTTTTTTATATTATTAGAATATAATCACCTTTAATCTATTTTTTATTGCTAAAATATAAATTTAAGTATATAATACTAATAAACGGGAGGTTCAAGATGAAAAACAATATCAAATATAATAAAATACATATGATAGGTATTGGTGGAATTAGTATGAGCGGTATTGCTCAAATATTATTAAAATGGGGATATAAAATTACAGGATCAGATAGAAGTGATTCAGATATGGTTCAAAGATTAATTAAAGCTGGTGCTGAAGTTTCATTAGGGCATAATGAAAATAATATCACAGACCAAGATTTAATTATATATACTGCTGCTATATCAAAAGATAATCCCGAATTAGTTAAAGCAAAAGAATTAGGTATTAAAGCAATGGAAAGAGCAGACTTTTTAGGAGAGTTAACAAAGCTATACCCAAAAACTATTGCAATATCTGGTACACATGGTAAAACTACAACTTCTTCAATGATAAGCCTATGCTTTTTAGAAGCAAACTTAGACCCAGCAATTCAAATTGGAACTATTCTTCCTCAAATAAATGAAAATTACAGAGTATCTGATTCAGAATATTTTGTTATCGAAGCTTGTGAATATGTAGATAGCTTTTTAAAATTCTATCCATATACAGAAATAATACTAAATATCGAAGCTGAACATTTGGATTATTTTAAAGACATAAATGCTATATATGATTCATTTATAAAATTTACAGAAAAGTTACCTACTAATGGTAATTTAATAATAAATATTGATGATAATGGATGTAACGATATAATAAAAAGATTAAGAAAAGATATTAATATTATTACATATAGTATTAAAAATCCAAATGCAGATATTTATGCTTTTGATATTCATTTTAAAGAAGATGGTTGTGCAATATTTGATGTTAAATTAAAAGATAAAGAAATAAATAATATTGAACTTAATATTATTGGACTACATAATGTTTCTAATGCATGTGCTTGTATTGCAACATGCTTAGCACATAATATAAAAACAGAAGTAATAAAACAAGCATTAAATAAATTTCAAGGTTCTCAAAGAAGATTTGAATTTAAAGGATTAACAAAAAACAATTCAAAAGTTTATGATGATTATGCACATCATCCTACAGAAATTAAAGCAATATTAAGTGCTGTAAAAAAAATGAAACACAATAAAATAATTACTGTATTTCAACCACACACATATTCAAGAGTAAAAACATTATTTAAAGATTTTATAACAGCATTTGAAGATACAGATGAATTAGTTATAACAGATATATATGCAGCAAGAGAAATGGATGATGGTGCAGTTTCATCAGATATTCTTGTTAAAATGATAAATGAAAGTTACCCAAATAAGGCTACATATATTTCAAACTTTGAAAATATTGTTAAATATTTAGACAAAAATTCAAAAGAAGATGACTTAATACTATTATTAGGTGCTGGTACAATTGTTCAATTAAGCAAACAATTAGTAAATCAATAAATTAAAAATGTGATTTTAAACATCACATTTTTTTGTATTTCTCTATTATTTTCTTTAACTAATGTATAACGTAAGTTAAAACAATTTAAAGTATAAACATATCATATTTTATCAAAATATATAGACTTTTAGACCTAAATGTGATATATTATATTAATAAAAAATAGGCAAGATGGAGGAAAAATGGACAAATTAATTATTGAAGGTGGAACACCTTTAATAGGTGAAGTAAATATAAGTGGTATGAAAAATGCAGCAGTAGCAATATT
>JAQVRJ010000062.1 GCA_028701115.1 Clostridia bacterium | reverse complement strand
GCTTCTTCTACAGCTCTTTCTTCCACTTCAGTTACACCTGTTGGTACACAAACTAAAATTCTTGGCCTAGATATCTTTTGTCTTGCACATACTCTTTTAACCATATCTTTTAATAATAATTGTGTAGCTGAAAAATCTGCAATAACTCCATCTTTTAATGGTCTAATTGCATAAATATTATCTGGTGTTCTTCCTAACATAGATTTTGCTTCATACCCGGTAGCAATAAGTTCACCTGTTTGTCTATTAATTGCTACAACTGTTGGTTCCCTAAGAACAATACCCTTTCCGCTTACACTTAACAATGTATTTGCAGTTCCTAAATCGATACCTATATCCTTTGATTTAAATCCAAACATTTTTTTCTCCTTTAATGCACAACATCTTAATTTTTTTATCTATTGTATTTTGTCTATTGTATCAAAAAATATAGAATTTTTAAAGGGTTTTACTTAAAAAAATATATTTTATATGAAGAAAAATATATATAGCATATTATATATACTATATTATGTATACTAATTTATTTTTTCTTAAATTTTAATAAATAATCTTTATCCTCTTTTGTCACCCTATAACTATCTCTACATTTACTAATTGTTTTATTTATAGTAAAATTATTTAAATTATTATTCTTTAAAAATTTTATAGTTTTATCTCTTTGCTTAATAAAGCAATCACATAATAACCATGCATTTATCATATTAACATAATACTCTTCTTCTTTTTCAAACTTATTGCATATTTCTAATATTTTATCTATATATTTATCATTATCTACTAATTTAAATAAAATAGATAACCCTAATCTTCTTTCAAAAGGTAATTTACTTTTTATATATTCTAATGCTAAATTATAGAATTGTTCTTCCCTATTTTTTACATTAAAACTTAAAGTATCACAAGATGCCCAATTGTCTATAGTTTTAGAATACATCTTCATATACTTAACCATTACATCAAAATCTTTTATACTAGATATTAATCCACAACTTATAGCTGTATCATCATAATATTCATGTAAATTTAAATCTAAGAAAGATAAATAATCTCCTTTTTTTATTTCTTTAACAATAGATTTAATAACTGGTGCTTTTATTGCTAATACTTTTAAATTTGTTTTTAATAAATTTGTAGTCCATTCGATTCTATCTTCATTTTTTAAAGTTTCAAGATATTTATTAAACTCTTTACCATCTTGTTTAGTCCATTTTTCTTTTACTAAATTCATTTTGTACTCCTTTAAATAAATTCATCAATATATGTTTCTAACTTAATTATTAATGCTATCACACTTTTGTAAAGCTTTTTAATATATTTATCACACTTTTGCAACGTTTTTTAATAAAAATATCACACTTTTGTAAAAATAATCATTTTTTATCCTTTTTACTATACATCTTGTTCTGTTTCATCCTTTACATAATACTTTCTATCCTTTACTTTATCTGGTAGATATTGTTGTTCTACACGATGCTGTGGATAATCATGTGGATATCTATAACCAACTCCGTAACCATGTTCTACCATACCTTCTGCAGCTGCATTTCTAATATGCATAGGTATTGTTCCTGTATCTCCTGTTGCAACATCAGCCAAAGCTCTATCTATTCCTAAATATACAGAATTAGACTTAGCAGACTTAGCAACATATACAGCAGCTTCTGCTAATATAATTCTTGACTCAGGCATTCCTATCATATGAACAGCTTGCATAGCACTATTAGCAACAACCAATGCTTGTGGATTTGCTAGCCCTACATCTTCTGCTGCACAAATTGTAATTCTTCTTGCTAAAAACATAGGATCTTCTCCACCTTGTATAGCACGTGCTAAATAAAATAAAACTGCATCAGGATCACTACCCCTCATAGATTTTATCATTGCACTAATATTATCATAATGGCTATCTCCATTTTTATCGAATTGAATTATTTTCTTTTGAACACATTCATCAATTACTTCTCTTGTTATTATTATTGTACCATCTTTTTGCATCTTAGTTGTAGATACTGCAATTTCTAATCCTGTTAATGCTGTTCTAACATCTCCACAAGAAATTTCTGCTAAATATTTTTTATCTTTATCACTTATTTTAATAGAAATATTTCCTAATCCTTTTTCACTTTTTAAACAATTATTTATAATCTTTACTATATCTTCTGTTTTTAATAATTCTAATTTAAAAACTGTTGAACGAGATAATAAAGCTTTATTAACTTCGAAATATGGATTCTCTGTTGTAGCACCTATAAGAATTATTGTTCCATTTTCTACAAAAGGTAATAATGCATCTTGTTGTAATTTATTAAATCTATGAATCTCATCTAAAAATAATACAACTCTTCCTGATGGATTTAACATTGCATTTTGAGTTTCTTCTATTAACTTTTTAATATCTCCTACGCCAGCTGTTACAGCATTTAATTGAACATATTTATTCTTTGTTGTATTTGCTATAACTTTTGCTAATGAAGTTTTACCACATCCTGGTGGTCCCCACAAAATAATTGAAGACAATTTATCTGATTCAATTAATCTATATAGCATTTTATCTTTAGATAAAATATGTTCTTGTCCTACATATTCATCTAAACTTTCTGGCATCATTTTAAATGCTAATGGCTTTTCCATATTTTCACCTTCCTAAATATTTTAATGCGCGTTTTATTATTTCTTCGGTATCCATATCTTTTACATTCTCAATTTTATTTACTACATCCTTTATATCTTTAACTGTATATCCTAAAACTTGTAAAGCAGAAATTGCTTCTTGTATATTATTTGAATCTACAACTTGAATTTGTTTTACACCATCTAATTGTAAAGCTGATTCTGTTTTTATTCTATCCTTTAATTCTAATACAATTCTTTGTGCTGCTTTTGGTCCTATCCCTTGTACTTTTGTTAATGTTGCAATATCTGAAGATATAACTGCTAAACTAAATTCATATGGTGAAATTGTGGATAAAATATTTAATGCAGTTTTACATCCAATACCACTAACTAAAAGCATCAATTCAAAAACTCTTAATTCTTCTTTTGAAATAAACCCATATATACTAATATTATCTTCTCTAACATAATAATGTGTATGTACCTTTACTTCACTACCTATATTTCCAAGTTTTTCTATACAAGTATTAGGCATATATATTTTATATCCTACACCAGATACATCAATAACAACATAGTCTAACCCTCTATCTTCATATTTACCTTTAATGTATGCAAACATTTTATCACTCCATTCTTGGTTATTATATCATATATTTTTTTAAAATTCATTATGATTATATCAAACAAATGTTTGTGTGTCAATATATTATTTTATTGAAAAATTATGTAAAGTATGTTATAATAAATTCGTAGCTTATATTATGCTATGAACAATTTTTGGTAATTATCAAAAATGAGGTTAAAATGAGTGTAAATTTACA
>JAQVRJ010000061.1 GCA_028701115.1 Clostridia bacterium | reverse complement strand
TAATGAATAAGGTACGAATTATTTTAAATTAAGATTTTTTGTATGTGGATATCTACTTTTAATAGTAGATTATTTTTTTTAGAGAAAGGATGATGTAATATAAAAGATTTATTAATTAATGAGCAGATAACTGCCAATGAAGTTCAGGTTATTGGTGCTAGTGGTGAAAGTTTAGGAAATATTACTTTAAATGATGCTATAGAAAAAGCACAAGAAGATAATATGGATTTAGTTTTAGTTTCACCAACAACAAACCCACCAGTTTGTAAAATAATGAATTATGGCAAATATCGTTTTGAGCAAAAGAAAAAAGAAAAAGAATCTAAAAAAAATCAAAAAGGTTTTGATTTAAAAGAAATCAGAGTAACACCTAATACTGATGTTCATGACTATGAGTTTAAAGCAAAAAATGTTAGAAAATTTCTTATGGACGGAGATAAAGTAAAAGTTACAGTAAGATTTAGAGGTAGAGAAGTAAACAATTCAGCTATGGGAGAGAAAATATTAGGTAAATTTATCGAGGATTTAAGTGATGTCGCAGTATTAGAGAAGAAACCATTTTTGGAAGGTAAAAATATGTTTATCATATTGGCGCCAAATAAGTAATAGAGGGGGAGAGAATTATGCCAAAAGCAAAAACACATAGTGCTACAAAAAAGAGAGTAAGAGTTAATAGTAAAGGTACAATTAAAAGAGGTTCAGCAAATTGTAGACATAGATTGTTAACAAAAACAAAAAGACAAAAATCAGCATTTAATAGTTCAACATATGTAAGTAAAGCTGATGAAAATAGTGTAAAAAAACTATTACCATATAGTTAATAATTATAGAAAGGATGATGACAAATGGCAAGAGTAAAAACTGGAATGACAACAAAAGCAAGACATAATAAAATATTAAAAAGAGCTAAAGGATATTTTTGCGGAAAAAGCAT
Source organism: Clostridia bacterium (assembly GCA_028701115.1). Lineage (GTDB taxonomy): Bacteria > Bacillota > Clostridia > TANB77 > SIG350 > CALYAQ01. Next base: position 2,615 of record JAQVRJ010000061.1, on the reverse strand, counting down.
AAGATTTACGGCAGCTAAAGAAGCTGTAATGAAATCTTTAAACTATTCATATGTTGGAAGAAAATTAAGAAGAAGAGATTTTAGAAAATTATGGATAGCTAGAATTAATGCTGGTGCAAGAATAAATGGCACTACATATAGTAAAATGGTAAATGGATTAAAAAAATCTGGAATTACTGTTAATAGAAAAATGTTAGCTGATTTAGCAATAACAGATGAAAAAGCATTTGCACAATTAGCAGAAATGTCAAAGAAAGCATAATAAAATATTTTTTAATTAATATGGTATATAGCCATATTTTTTTTTATAGTATTGATTTAAGGCATATATTTATATGTTTTAATAGCTGTAACTCTTTGTAATATTATATGTACATTACTTTTAGTATATGTGTTTTAAAGTTAAATATATATTTTTTTATACTTTTAGAGAGTCATTTTAGTAAATTACAATAGATTTTAAGCAATTTTGTAAAAAATGCTTGCAATATATATTAGTTTTTAGTAAAATATAAATGAATTGATCTTTAAATACTAAAATATTGAGAGGTTGCATACGAATGATGAAAAGTAAAAGAAAAATAATAATTTTAAATTTAATATTTTGTGCATTTATAGTTTATGCAGTAATTACATTTATTTCACAAGAGATAACATTAACTAATTATTCAAGTGATTACAGTTATTATCAAAGCAAGACTATTGAAGAGAATAATCGAAATGCGGTATTACTAAAAGAAAAAGAAAATATTAATACTGATGAGTATATAGAAAAAATTGCTAGAGAAAAATTAGGGTTAGTAATGCCTAATGAAACAATATATATAGATTCAAGTAGGTATTAATATAGAGGGGAAGATGTTTTTGTATGTCAGTTGAAGTAGGAGACATTATAGAAGGTAAAGTTTTAAATATTATGCAGTATGGAGTGTTTGTACAATTAGATGAAGAAACTAAGGGATTAATACATATTTCTGAGGTATCTAATAAATTTGTTTCGGATATAAATACTGTGTTGAAAAAAGGACAAGTAGTTAAAGTTAAAGTTATATCAAATGAAAAAGGAAAGATAGCTTTATCTATTAAACAATTAGAGCCAAAAGAAAATAATACAAATTTTAAAGAAAAAAGGTTTAATAATAAAAGGGAGCACCATAATAATTATAACAGAGAATCAAGAGAAGATACTCAACCAAAAACTTTTGAAGATATATTATCAAAGTTTTTAAAAGATAGTGAAGAAAGACAAGTAGATATAAAAAGAAATTTTGAATCTAAAAGAGGACCATCAACAAAAAGAATGTAGTAGTACATTCTTTTTTCTAAATTTTCAATAATATGTTAAATATTATATTCTAATAATTATTCATTAAAAAATTTAATTTGAAAGATAAAATAATTTGTATTACCTAGGAGGTATCTATGGATTTAAGTAAAAAAACGATAGCTGATTTAAGGGAAATTGCTCGATTAATGGAGATTGATTATACAGATATGAAAAAATCAGAGTTAATTGATAGAATTAAAGAAAGCGAAATTAGTGAAACAATACAAGTCAAAGAGGAAAATGTAGAAGAAAATACCAATGCGGATAATGTCGATTGTGAAGGTGTATTAGATGTTATGCAAGAAGGGTATGGTTTTTTGCGTGGAGAAAATTATTTATCTACACCTAAAGACATTTATGTATCACCTGTACAAATAAAAAGATTTAAACTTTTAACTGGAGATAAAGTAAAAGGTATTTCACGAAAAGCAAAAGAGGGGGATAAGTTCCCAGCATTAATATATGTAAATAGTGTTAATGATGATGCTTTGGATATATCTATAAATAGAAAAAACTTTGATGATTTAACTCCAATATATCCTAATGAAAGAATTTATCTTGAAAGCGATTCAAAAAATTATACAATGAGATTAGTAGATTTAATAGCACCTATTGGTAAAGGTCAAAGAGGTATGATAGTTGCTCAACCAAAAGTAGGTAAAACAACAATATTAAAACAGATAGCCAATAGCATATCTAAAAATTATCCAGATATACAGTTAATAGTATTGTTAATTGATGAAAGACCTGAAGAAGTAACGGATATGAAAAGATCAATAAATGGAGAAGTTATTTATTCTACATTTGATGAACAACCAGAACATCATGTTAGGGTTGCTGAAATGGTTTTAGAAAGAGGTAAAAGGCTTGTTGAACATAAAAAAGATGTTGTAATACTATTAGATAGTATTACAAGATTAGCAAGAGCATATAATTTAACTATGCCTTCAAGTGGAAGAACATTATCTGGTGGATTAGATCCAGCATCATTATATAAACCAAAACGTTTTTTTGGAGCGGCGCGAAATATTGAAGAGGGTGGAAGCTTAACAATTATGGCAACAGCTTTAATAGAAACAGGTAGTAGAATGGATGATATAATATTTGAAGAGTTTAAAGGAACTGGTAATATGGAATTGCATTTAGATAGAAAATTGTCTGAAAAGAGAATATTTCCTGCAATAGATATTGCAAAGTCTGGTACAAGAAAAGAAGATTTACTATTAAGTAAAGATGAATTGGAAACAATGTGGTCAATAAGAAAAGGTATTAGTTCAAATAATAATTT
>JAQVRJ010000060.1 GCA_028701115.1 Clostridia bacterium | reverse complement strand
AATAATTATAGCAAAAATTCCAAGTACTATATCTGTCCATACTACACTTGCAGATATTGCTAACATAATGAATAGTATATATCCTATCATCCTACCAAAGAAATATCTCTTTTCTAATCCTAGAAAATATTCTACTTTATATCCTTTTATTGCATCAATATTAGATATACTTATTGATGAATTTGAATTTATAAGGACTATAATTGTTTTAGAATATGATTGCAATAAATTAAATATTATTACTGTTACAGGATTACAGCTAATAGCTATTAACACAATCCCTATTATTGTTAATACACATGCCAGTTTTATATTATTTATATAACTACTCGGTTTTATATATTTTGCAAACAATATTCCAACAAGAGTTGTTATTAATGCAAATATTGCTGTAAATATACCAAAACTCATACTATCTGAAAATACCCTTATTATATATATTGTTATAATTAAACTAAAAGCTCCGCTATATATAACACCATTGTATAAAATTGTTTTATATATTTTTTTAATTATTATATTTTCTTTTGCAATATTATAAAATGCTTTTAAATCACATTTTTTATTTTCTGCACTTAATGAATCTTTATATAGCATTGAACATATTAATTGTACTACTACACAAGCTAGTACTAATACTAAACAATATTGAAAGCCCTTTATTGACATTATTGAACCAAATACCAACGGAATTAGAAAATGTACTACTGAATTTACTGCTTCCATAACTCCCATAAATTTAGCTCTTTGTTTATTATTAACACCACAAGATTCAAAATTATTATATACAGAATAGTAAAAGCCTTCTTCTAATCCGTAAATTATTGCTATTAATGGTATATATAACAATATGTCTTCTTGTAATATAAATATTAGTAAAAAGAATACTAAATTAAATAGTATGCCTAATCTTAATAGATTAACTCTATACTTTGATTTGCAAAAATTACGCAAAGCAAAAATTGTTGCAAATATTGTTGCATACATTATTAAATAAAATATACCTAATGATAATATATTGCTATCTGAAATAGATAAAAAGTACATAACGAAAAATGTTGTAACAAACAAATCTATAATAGCTTTAAATATTCTCAATATTGCAATTATTTTATAATTCATACTAATCCTCTTTCTCTATATATGTAATATACCACTTATATATTAATTAATCAATTATTTATATGCACAAAAAAATCTTAACATATGTTAAGATTCTTTCCTTATTTTTATTCTCTTATTTTGAGTTTGCCATCTCTATATTAAATTTCTTTCCTTTTATTTGTTTACCTTTCATTCCATCTAATACGCTATTAACATAACATCCTGGAACTTCTACAAATGAGAATTTATCTAATATACTAATCTTGCCTATTTCAGAACCTGAAATTGAACCATTAGCTGCCATGCTTCCAACAATATCTTTTGCCATTACATGATCTTTCTTTCCTACGCTTAAGAATAATCTTACACTTTCAGTATCTGATATATTATTTACAACATTATTTTCTACATTTACTTTATTATCTTTTTTTGTATTTAACATTTCAAATAAAGCTTGTGCTACAACATTAACATCATTATTTTTTAATAATTCTACTAATATGTCATTTTTTATATTTGCATTTAATTGTTTTTCATCTATTACTTTTTGTATATCTTGAACTATTTGTTTATTCTTTATTGCACTTATTTCTTGCATTGATGGTAATTTACCAGATACAATCTTTGTATTTGCATATTTTTGTATACTAAACAACTTGCTTTTCTCTTTACCAACTACAAAAGTATATGCTTTACCACAATTACCATTTCTACCTGTTCTACCAATTCTATGAACATAATATTCTTCTTGTGGTATATCGTAGTTTATAACTAGCTCTAATTCATCAACATCAATACCTCTTGCAACAACGTCTGTAGCTACTAATATTCCGAATTCACCTTTTTTAAATCTATTCATGATTCTTTGTCTTTGATCTTGTTTAATATCTCCATGTAAACACTCAGCGTTATATCCGCTCTTTTTTAATACTTCGATTAATTTATCTACTTTTCTTTTTGTATTACAAAATACAACAGACTTCTTTGGATTATTTAAATCTATTAAATTCATTACAGTATCATCTTTCATAGATGATTTTAATTCTAAAGATATTTGATCTATTTTTTCTACTGTTAATTCTTTTGCCTTAATTTTAATATTTACTGGATCTTTTAAATATTTTTTAGATATATTTAATATTGTTTTATTCATAGTTGCAGAAAACAATACTGTTTGTCTTTCTTCTGGTACTTGAGATAATATTGTATTTATATCTTCTTCAAATCCCATATTAAGCATTTCATCAGCTTCATCTAATACAACCATACTAATATTATTTAATTTTAATGTTTTTCTACGTATATGATCCATTACTCTACCAGGTGTACCAACTATAATTTGAACACCTTTTTTTAATGCTAGTATTTGTCTTGTTATTTGTTCTCCACCATATATTGCTACACATTTAATATTATCTTCATACTTTGTAAACTTTCTTAATTCTTCTGTTATTTGAACAGCTAACTCTCTTGTTGGTGATAATATAATTGCTTGTGCATATTTTTCTTCTTTAACTATCTTCTCTAGTATAGGTAAACAATATGCTGCTGTCTTACCTGTTCCTGTTTGTGATTGCCCAATTATATCTCTTCCTTGTAATACAACTGGTATTGCTTGTTCTTGTATTGAAGTGGTATACACATAACCTGCTTCATCCAATGCTCTTTGTACATTCTTAGCTAATCCTAATTCCTCAAACTTTAATTTTTCTTCTTCCATTTCTATTCTCTCCTTATATATATTTTTGCATAAAAAATAGTCTAAAAACATATATATAAATCTGTTCTTAGACACACGACATTTTTTAGCCAATATATATAAACGACAAAATAGATTTCTCTATTTTATTAAACAAACTTAATAAACTTTTTTTAGTTATTTCCTGCTTTATTAGTATAACACTTAACATAATATTATGCAAGTGTTTATGCATATTTCTTTTTTACCACTTTTTAAAACTATTTTTATTTTGTTTTGCAATCTCTTTAAACTTTTTATTTTTCTCTATTAAATACGACTCTGTATCATTGTTATAGCTTGCTTCATTTTTCAACTTCATATATGAGTTATATCTTTCTTCAGATAATTCTCCATTTGAAATTGCTTCTAATATTTTACATCCATCTTCATTTGTATGTGTACAATTAGTATATTTACATTCCCCTATATATTGTTCAACATCACTAAATGTTTTATCTAATCCTGATGAAACATCCCACATTCCTAATTCTCTCATTCCTGGTGTATCTATTACCATAGTACCATTGGGAAGCATTAGTAACTGTCTATTAGTTGTTGTATGTCTACCTCGTGAATCATCTTCACGTATTTCACTTGTTTTCATTACATCTTCTTTCATCAAGGCATTTACTAATGTAGATTTACCTACACCTGATGAACCTAAAAATACAAGTGTGTTACCTGGTTTAAAATATTTTTGTAAATTATCTATACCTTCACCTGTTTTAGCACTAATAGCATATACATCTACACCTATAGCAATAGCTTCTACTTCTGTTATATACTCTTTATATTTTTCATTTAAATCACATTT
>JAQVRJ010000020.1:12646-15209 GCA_028701115.1 Clostridia bacterium | reverse complement strand
TCTATAATTACTACATCATTCATATTTATTATTGCTTGTCTAAGCGCTGAATTTGCAATTTGAACAACATCTTTTGAATTATCTATTGTAAATACTGGTATATTTAATTGTTTACCTAATACTTGTAATTGATCAATAGCTGCTGGCCTATATACATCGCAAGCAACTAGCATTGGATTTTTACCTTGTTTTCTTAATAAGTTAGCTAATTTACCTGATGTAGTTGTTTTACCACTACCTTGTAATCCTACCATCATAATTATTGTTGGTGGATTAGATGAAAATGATATTTTACTTTGAACACTTCCCAATAATTCAATTAATTCATCTTTAACGATTTTAATTACTTGTTGTCCAGGTGTTAACGATTTTAAAACATCTTGACCTTTTGATTTTTCTGCAATACTAGCAGTAAATTCTTTCACAACTTTATAATTAACATCTGCTTCAAGTAAAGCTAATTTTACTTCTCTAGAAATTTCTTCAATATCTTTCTCAGAAATTCTCGCTTTACCTTTTAAAGAATTCATTAAATTTTGAAGTTTATCTGATAAACTTTCAAATGCCATATTTGCCTCCTAATTTAATTTATTTAAATTACTAATTATATCATCTTTTTCTTTAATATCATAATTATCTAGTTTTTTAATTATATTTAAAATGATCTTATTATTATTTAAATGATTTTCTAAAAGATGCAATTTATCTTCATAATTTAACAAAATGCGTTCAGAATCTTTTATCTGCTTTTGTACACCTTGTCTTGTTATTTTTATATTATCTGCAATTTCTGCTAAAGATAAATCATTATTATAATATGAATCAATAATATATGATTGTTTTTCAGTTAATAAATTACTATAGAATTCATATAGCAAACCAATTTGTATATTTTTTTCCATATATTCACTCCTCTGTAAACCTATTTAAGTTTACACCATATATAAAGATTTGTCAATACATATATATACAAATATACTAATATTTAAAAATATTTTTGTTGACATAATTTATAAATTATGTTATAATTTAAGTGTTGTATAAAATTATTACAACACATTCAATAATTTGAGGTGTTAAAAGCTTGAAATGCTGAAACTTGTAAATTGTTCAACTGGTGTAAACAAACTTATTTAAAAAATCACAGACGGCTTAATTTGATAGTAATTTTTAACTAAAACATTACTAAATTTGTTAATGTAAAAAATATACTATCAATTATTTTCTCCGCAACTAAGAGTAAACCCCTGAATTAAAAATTTAGGGGTTTACTTATATTTTTTGTACTTCTTCAATAATAAATATTTTATTTATATTTTATAAAATCAATATGAAAAAATCAAGGTATTAACCTTGATTTTTTCTTTCAAGATGTAAAATCTTGAATAGTCATGTTTTCCATACTTGGAACATTCTGGCCATTTTCAAAGCCACTATTAAATCCAGTTGTTGAAGTCTGTGACCCTGCTCCCTCTACATAACCTGAATTAAATCCAGGTTCTGTATTCGTTGTACAAGTTGCACCTTCAGGAATAACATTACTCTTACCTGTTGGCTCAAACAGTCCACTATTTGTAGGTGTTGAAACGACAGTTGTTGTTGATTCCACAGTGGGTGTTGGCAAAACTGTATAAACTGGTGTTGGTTCAACGGTCGGTACAGTTGGATTGCTAGTATTACTACCGCCAATACAATTGTTACAGTTGCACATTGTGTTATCAGAAACGACACCATTGTAGATGCATAATGCAATGATTGAACAGGCAATTATGATCACACACAGTAAAAGAAGTTTCCAAAGATTTGGAAGATACTGTGCCATTTTAGCAAATATTTTTTTTGCCATTCTACTTTCTCCACAACCAGTATAGTTATTATTAAATAACTACAGCTTTATCATTATTATGAAATTTCATAATTATTACTAATAAATATACCAATTGCTATATATAATTATACCATAACTTCATAATTTTTTCAACAGTTAACATAATTAAACTGCATAAAAATTAAAAACCAAGGTAAATTTTTACCTCGATTTCAATTCAATTGCTTTACTGTGTGAAATCCTGAACTGGAAGGTCTGTAGGTACATTGCCACTCTCAAATCCTTCATTAAATGTAGGATAAGGCTGTGGTACAAATGTTTCATTGTTTTGTGAGCCGGATTTATAACCCAGATTACCTGTGTTTAAAGAAGATTGCTCTGAACCTGAATTAAATCCAGGTTCAGTGTTCTGATTGCTTGTTGATCCAGAAGTTAAATCCTGAACTGGAAGGTCTGTAGGTGTATTACCACTCTCAAATCCTTCATTAAAACCAGATGTAGACTGTGAAGTAGTCGTTTGCTGTTGTCCAGAATTAAAACCAAGTTCTGACGGCTGTAATGTTGAAACTGGCGTTGGTGTAACAACTGGTGTCTGCGTTGGCATAACAACTGGTGTCTGTGTTGGTGTAACAACTGGTGTTTGCGTTGGTGTAATGACTGGTGTCTGTGTTGATGTAACTGCATTATTTGCAGAAACAGCTCCGTAGCAAACATTACCAATGAAAACCCCAACGG
>JAQVRJ010000020.1:0-12546 GCA_028701115.1 Clostridia bacterium | reverse complement strand
ACTGGTGTCTGTGTTGGTGTAACAACTGGTGTTTGCGTTGGTGTAATGACTGGTGTCTGTGTTGATGTAACTGCATTATTTGCAGAAACAGCTCCGTAGCAAACATTACCAATGAAAACCCCAACGGCAATTACTGTAATAAGAAAAATTGCAACTAACAGAATAGTCTTTACATAATGCCTAACGAAGGTTGATTCGGTGATTTTTCCTCTCATGTTTTTCTCCGCAATAGAATTTAATTTATATGATAAAATTTTTTAATCATAGCTTTTTGATAAAAATAATTTTTATCATATAAATAAATCTAATTGATATATATATTATAACACAAAATCAAATTTTTATCAATAATTATGTAAAGTTAATTTATATAAAATATATGCATATTTGCTTTAAAATATTGTATAAAATGCATATAACTTTATATAATTATTAAGCATTTGGTAATTATGTAAATCATATTATGCTTTTATAATAAAAAATAAAACACTTTATAGAAAGTGTTTTATTTAAGTCTATTCTTCATTCTCTATATCTTCATCTTCTGTTTCTATCTCTGTTACTTTATCAAATAAAGATTTATCAAAGGCTGTACCATAATTTTCTCTTATTTTATTTTCAATTTCTTTTGCTATTTGAGGATTATTAGTTAAGAATTGTTTTGTATTCTCTCTACCCTGACCTATTTTTTCAGAATTATATGAGAACCATGCTCCAGCTTTATCTATTATTCCTAAATTAACACCTAAATCAACTATATTACCAATTTTCGAAATTCCTTCTCCATAAATAATATCAAATTCTGCTTCTCTAAATGGTGGAGCAACTTTATTTTTTACCACCTTTGCTCTAACTCTATTTCCTATTATATCAGTACCTTGTTTTAAAGTTTCTATTTTTCTAACATCTATTCTTACAGAAGAATAGAATTTTAATGCTCTACCACCAGGTGTTACTTCTGGATTGCCAAACATAATACCAACCTTTTCTCTTAATTGGTTTATAAATATACATACTGTATTAGTTTTATTTATAGATCCAGCTAATTTTCTTAACGCTTGAGACATTAATCTAGCTTGTAATCCAACATGTGAATCACCCATATCGCCATCGATTTCAGCTTTTGGAACAAGAGCTGCGACTGAATCAACAACTAATATATCTATTGCTCCGCTTCTAATTAATGCTTCTGCAATTTCTAAGGCTTGTTCTCCCGTATCTGGTTGTGATACAACAAGATTTTCTACATCTACACCTAATTTTTTAGCATATATTGGATCTAAAGCGTGTTCTGCATCGATAAAAGCAGCTTCTCCTCCCATTTTCTGTGCCTCAGCAATAACATGTAATGCTACAGTTGTTTTACCTGATGATTCTGGTCCAAATACTTCTATAATTCTACCTCTTGGTAAACCACCTATTCCTAATGCTACATCTAAACTTAAAGAGCCTGTTGGTATAACATCAATTTGAGTATCAACATCATCTCCTAATTTCATTATTGAACCTTTTCCAAATTGCTTTTCAATTTGACTCATTGCTATTTCTAAAGCTTTTTTTCTTTCTATATTCTCACTCATATTATTCTCCTCTCAAACATTTGTTCGCATATATGATATAGCTTTCATTTTAACTTGTCAATACATTTTTAAATTTTTTTATAGAATTCTGAAATATTATTAAATACATTGTTATATCTAGCATTAACAACTCCATAAATATCACTATTATATAAAATTGTATTCATACAATACCCTATTCCAATGTATGGAATATCCTTTTTTATAACTTCTTGAATACTATAATATGAATTAATTAAATCATTTTTATCAAAAATTTTTATATAATTATCATTTGACAAATTAAAAATGTCATTTGTATTAACTTTATAATTTAAAATACTATTGCCCATATCTACATTATAATTTGCAAGTACTAAATCATAATTTTTTTCATTTATCATTTTTTTATAATCTAAATTATTTTTAAAAACTATATTTATTGTAATACCAATATAACTTAATTCATTTTTTAATTCTTCTGCTAATGCTATGTTTAATTTATTGTTTGAATTCACCAATAAATTTATTGATATTTTATTTTTAGAATAATTTCTTATATATTTTTTAGCTTCATCCAAATCATATATATCATCAATAGATTTATACAAATAGCTATTAGGATGAACAAGACTTTGTGAAATATACATGTTTCCATTAAATATTTTATTATTTAATATTTCTTTATCAATTGCTATAGATATTGCTTTTCTAACATTTATATTAGATAAGTGTGTATTCGCCATATTAATTCCCAAAAATATAAATGTATTGTTTATATATTCTTCATATTTATATCCTATAGAACCAAGATAATCATCATAATTATTTATTTTAGTAAAGAACATATCAATCTCTTTATTTTTTAATGAATTAAATGTATCATTAATGCTGTTAAAGAGTTTTATATCAATATATTGTATTTGTGTTTTAATATTACTTTTATCATCATGAATAAAAGAATATATATTATTATCATATTTTTCAAACTTAAATAAGCCTGTACCATTTGGTTTCATATTTGTGCTTTTATCTTCAAAATCTACAGTAGAATAGTATTTAGCTGATAAAATTGGAAATGTTAGATTATATTCTTCTTCTACACTATTATTACTAATAATAAAATTAATAGTTTTATCATCAATAACTTCAACCTTATCAATATTTTTTATACTTTCTTCATAAATTCCACCATATTTTTTTATCATATTAAATGTAAATTCTACATCATAAGCATTAAATGTATCACCCTTATGCCAAAAAATATTATCTTTAACTTTTACGCATAAATTATTACCATTATATTTATAATCTTCTACTAAATCTTCTTCTAATTTCATATTAATAGAATATTTAAACAAACTATTATATATTATTTTTGAAAAATTTATTACATCAATATTTTTAGTTAATATAGGATTTAAAGTATCAACATCAACCAATCCAATAATCATGCTAGTATTATCATTTTTTTCTCTTAATTCATTAATATTATTATTTTCTATATCAACAAGCAAATCATTATTAGTAAATAATTCAATATCTTTTATACCACCATTACTTTTAAGTGAATTTAATAGTATAATATAAATTATAGTAATTATTAAGAGTATTACCACTATTGATATTTTTTTTCTTGTTTTCTTTTTTAAAGCCATAATACCTCCATTATTTCAACATAATTATACTTGACATTCTTTTTTCTGTATTATCTTTTCTATATGAATAGAACCCCTTCTCTGAACACTTTGTACAATATCCAGAAAATGTTATATTATCTTTTATTATTCCTAATGAAAGCATATCATCAATTACAATAGATTTTAAATCAATTAAATATTTATTATTTCCCTTTTCTGTCAAATAGTATTTCATGTCAAATACATTATCAAACATATCTTTTACGTCTTTATCTACTTCAAAACAATTATAACATATACAGGGTGAAACACATATAACTAAAGATTTTGAATCACAATTGTATTTATATATCATATCATTAATTGTTTTTTGTGTAATTCGATTTAATACACCTTTCCAACCAGCATGTATAGCAGAGATATATTTATTTTTGTAATCATAAACTAAAATTCCCATACAATCAGCAGTTTTAACTAATAAAGGAACATTTTTAATGTTTGTTATACTTGCATCATATTCTTGATTGTTTTCTGTATTAAGATTAGCAAAAATATATTTATCACAATGTATTTGTTTTATATTAAATAATTTTCTATAATCTATACCTAATTCATTACAGAAATTTAAATAATTTTGTTTATTAGTAATATTTTCTTTTATAGCATAATCATTATTGTAACCTATAGCATGTACGATGTCATTATTATATTTTAATAATGATTTAAACTGCAAATAATTAATATTATTCTTACAATTAAATACTATATCACTATTTAAATTATTCATATTATCACCTTATAACATTATAATACATATTAGTATAATTTAAAAGAATAAAAACAAAAATAAATATAAAAATAGGGATGTTCAATCCCTATTTTTTATTTTGATTCGACAAGTAATTTAATACCTGTTCTACCTTCTCCCGCGATTTGAACTTCAGTGAATGCTGGTGTACATACTAAATCAGCACCTGTTGGAGCTACAAATCCTCGTGCAATTGCAATTGCTTTTACTGCTTGGTTTAATGCTCCTGCACCTATTGCTTGCATTTCAGCATGTCCACTTTCTTTTACTAATCCAGCAATTGCTCCTGCAATTGAATTAGGATTAGACTTTGTTGATATCCTCAAGATTTCCATAATTTACTCCTCCTATAATATAATTTTTAGTACATTACAATTATACATGTATTTGGAATAAATTACCATATATTTTAAAAAATCATAAATATTTTCATCGCAATAAATAACAATTTTCTACATCTGAATTCTTTTAATATTTACTGCTTTATTTGTTACATCATCAATTTCACAAACTATACCATTTAATATATAACCGCCATCTGCAACTACATATTTTTCAGGTATTTGAGTTAAAAATCTTTTTAATGCTACTTCATATTTTAATCCTATAACTGAATCTTTTGGTCCTGTCATTCCTACATCTGTTATATATGCCATGCCAGTATTATAAACTTTTTCATCAGCTGTTTGTACATGAGTATGTGTTCCATAAACAATTGTTGCTAAGCTTTTTAAATAATATCCTAAAGCTATTTTCTCTGCTGTAGCCTCAGCATGGAAATCCACTATAACAATATCTATATTTTCTTCTGACTTTACACTAGCTATTATTTCTTTGGCCTTTTCGAATGGACAATCCGCAGAAATTCCCATATCAACTCTACCAATTAAACTAATAATCAAAATTTTTTTATTTTTGCATTCTTTAATACAATATCCCAAACCTGGCACATCATTAGAATAATTAGCCGGTCTTATAATATTATCCTTTTCTTCAAATAAATTAAATATTTCTTTTTTAGCCCAGGTATGATTCCCCATAGTAAATACTTCTACTCCTTGCATATATAATGAATCATAGCTGGATATATTTAAACCTTTACCACCTGCTGCATTTTCCGCATTAGCAATTACAAAATCTATTTTATATTCCTTTTTTATTTTAGGCATTAATTCCTTGACAGCATTTATACCTGCACTACCTACAATATCACCTATTATTAATATATTCATTTTATACCTCATTTCTTATATAATATTTATATTAACATAATTACACATTAATTTCAATAAGTAAAAGTAATTTTAAATTTAAAAGGTAATGCTTACGCATTACCTAAAATTTATTTAGCATATTCAATTGCTCTTGTTTCTCTTACTATATGTACTTTAATTTGTCCTGGATATTCCATTTCAGATTCAATTCTCTTTACAATATCTCTAGATAATAATACCATATCACTATCTGAAATACTTTCTGGATTAACCATTATTCTTATTTCTCTACCAGCTTGTATAGCAAATGATTTTTCAACACCTTTAAAAGAATTTGCTATTCCTTCTAATTGTGTTAATCTCTTAATATATGTTTCAAGAGTTTCTCTTCTTGCTCCTGGTCTCGATGCAGATATTGCATCAGCGGCTTGTACTAAAACAGCTATCATAGATTTTGGTTCTACATCTCCATGATGAGCTTCAACAGCATTAATTACAATATCATTTTCATTATACTTTTTAAGCACATCTACACCAATTTGAATATGTGTACCTTCCATTTCATGATCAAGTGCTTTTCCAATATCATGTAATAAACCAGCTCTTTTAGCAAGTTTAATATCTAAACCTAATTCGCCAGCCATAATTCCAGATAATTGAGCTACTTCAATAGAATGATTTAATACATTTTGACCATAACTTGTCCTATATTTTAATTTACCTAATAGTTTTGATAAATCCGGATGAATTCCTGTCAAACCTGTTTCAAATATAGCTCTTTCACCCTCTTCTTTAATTGTTTCATTAACCTCTTCTTTAGCCTTTTCTATCATCTCTTCAATCTTACCAGGATGAATTCTGCCATCTTGCATTAATTTCTCAATAGCAATTCTAGCAACTTCTCTTCTTAAAGGATCAAAACTTGATAAAACAATTACCTCTGGTGTATCATCAATAATTAAATCAATACCTGTTAGTGTTTCAATTGCTTTAATATTTCTTCCTTCTCTACCTATTATTCTACCTTTCATATCATCATTTGGTAATGTTACAGTAGATACTGTAACCTCTGATGAATGATCAGCAGCACATTTTTGGATTGCAGTAGTAACTAATTCTTTTGCAACTCTAGTTGAATCGTCTTTAGCCTTTGCATACGCTTCTTTAACAATATTTGCAGATTCAATTCTAACTTCATCTTTTAATTTTTCAAGCAATAAATCTTTAGCTTCATTAATATTTAATCTAGATATTCGTTCTAATTCTTTGATTTCTTTTTGATGAAGTTCATCTATTTTTGCTTCTTTTTCAACTAATCCTTGTTCTTTTTCGAATATTGCTTGTTCCTTAACTTCAATATTGTCTAATTTTTTATCCAAACCTTCTTCTTTTTGGAATAATCTTTTTTCTTGATTTTGAACTTCTTGCCTTCTTTCTTTGATTTCTTTATCAGCTTCAGTCTTATCATTTAAAATTTCTTCCTTAGCCTTCAAAATCTCCTCTTTTTTAATAGATTCAGCAGATTTTTTAGCATCTTCAATTATTTCTTTAGCAGTTTTTTGTGCTTTTTCACCACTATTTTTATCTATTATATTTTTAAATACTATAGTTAATATTATAGAAATAGCAGCGACCACTAATGAAATAATAATTACTGTTAGCAAAGTAAATTCCAATTATTACACCCCCAATATTCATTTTTCAATGTTCAAAATTAATTTATATTAATGCACAAAATATCTTTTGACATATACATTTTATTATTTTTATATTATAAAGTCAATAATAAAACAAAAAAAAGAAAGTTATCTAAAATAACTTCCTAAAAAGAATACTGTGAATACTCGATACTGCCCTCAGTCATGTCCTGATTTACAACAATTTTGCAATAGCAAAAGTTGTTTTTTTCATCTGACAATTCTGACAAATCTTTAATCTCGGAATTCATTTTATACCTTCGCTCTATCATTCAAGTATTCTTTAACAAATGATTGAAGTGAAAATGGCTCATTGAGATTTTTATCTGCATCAATGATTGGTGCACACGGGCTTTTCGATGCGTCAATGATTGGTGCACATGGGCTTTTTGATGCGTCAATGATTGGTGCACACGGGCTTTTCGATGCGTCAATGATTGGTGCACATGGGCTTTTCGATGCGTCAATGATTGGTGCACATTGGCTTTTCGATGCGTCAATGATTGGTGCACATTGGCTTTTTGATGTGCATGGTCTACATTGTGTTATAATGATCAATGTACATGAATTTTCGATACTCTGTACTTTACTTGTGTCGACTTTATCACTCATGTTAATTCTCCGCAATCCTTTAAAAATAAAGTATTTCTAAATTTTTTATAATGATTGCTAACGTATATATTATAGCATTTTTCTTGCTTTATGTCAACCTTGCAAATATATGCTTGACTACCTTAAATGCTTATGTTATTATATATTGGAGGTGGAAAAATGAAATTTTCAATAATAATACCAAACTATAATAAAGCTGAATATATTGAAGAATGTCTAAATAGCGTTATTAACCAAGATATTGATAATTCTAAATATGAAATACTGTTTATTGATGATGAAAGTACAGACAATTCTTTAGAAATTGCAAAAAAGTTTAATGAAAAAATTGAAATAATTAATATGAAAAAATGTGGTGCTGGTGGTGCTAGAAATAAAGGAATTGATATTGCAAAAGGCGATTATATTGTTTTTTTAGATAGTGATGATTATTTATATTCTAACACTGTCCTTTCAGAATTAGATAAGCAAATTAATAATCAAGATTTAATATTTCTAAATTTTATAAAAAATAAATTCGGTAACATTACTGAAATCGTTGATGATAAAACAAATATATTTGAAAAAATCAAATCCACAAAATTACTAGGGTGCCCTACTAAATGTTTTAAACGTTCAGTAATTGGGAATACTAGATTCCCTTGCAATCAAAGATATGAAGATATAAACTTTACTTTAGAAAATTTATGCAAAGCTAATACATATGATTATTTTAATGATTTCTTTTTTACATATAGAAAAACTGAAAACAGTAATACTACTTCAGAAATAAATGCTGAAGCAATGACAGATTTATTAATTGAAATTACTAAATTATATTATTTATGCATCAAATATCCTCAATACAAAGAAGCATTACTATATAGAATAAAACATGACAGGCTAGAAGAAAGAATGGATATTTTAAATAAACTTATAGAAACTGGTAATAATACTTTTAGCGATAAATTTTAACTAAATAAAATAAAAAACATTTGCATTGTAAATGTTTTTTATTTTATAATATTGATTTCCATCTAATTAATGTTGTTAAATTAGAAAATTGAAAATTATTTAAATTATTTTTTAATTCTTCTTTTTTATTTAAAATAATATCTACTTTATCTTGATAATTATCTCTTTCGTTACGACTAATTATTATTCCCGTCTTTTCATCAACAATTTGTTCATAAGCTACCTCAAAATCTGTTACTATACATGGTACATTAAGAATCTTCGCTTCTGTAAGAGCTAAGCCCCATGTTTCATTATCACTCAATAATACTAAATAGTCACATTGCCTAATAATATTATATGGGTTATCCAAAAATCCATAAAATACAAAATACTTATCTAAATCTTTGAACATATCTTTTATCTTACCCTCAACATCTTTATAATAATTACCACCAATAACAAACCACTTAAAATCAACATTATTATCTTTTAAAGCATTTGCTAATTTAAGAATACGTTTAAATCCTTTTTCCAAACACAATCTACTAACTGTAACTAAATTCAATGTTTTAGACAATTCTAATCCTATTGGTATTTTTGATTTATTTATTATTTCATTAACATTTAAAATATTATATATTACATATATTTTATCCTTAATTCTTTCACCATATTTTTGTCTTAACATAATATTTTTAACTGTCTCACTTACAACAATGATTTTATCTAATTGCGTATATGTTCTTTCATCATGAAATATTGATGCTCCCCTATCTCCGAAATGATGAAACCATAAATATGTATTCTTTCTTTTAATATTTGTAATCATATCCCATACTGATTTATATGGTGTACATATTATTAAAGAATCATATTCGATATCCTCTATTTCACTAAGTTTAGAGACTTTAGCATATCCACTATACTGATTTAACAAATCAACACTTGAAGTATCATCTGTATATCCAATATATATATCATATCCTTTTAAATTTTTTATTAAGCTAAGAATTGCTATTTCTGTTCCGCCCATATAATACATAGGTCGAAAGAATAATATTTTTTTCATATATATTTCCTTTCACATAATATCTTCATAATTATACCATAAATTCATCATTAAATCAAACTATAATATTTTCAAATGATTTAATTTGTTTTTTAGATTTTGATATAATTTGGTTATATGCTTCTTCTTTAGCCATATTAAACTTTTCTTTTTTAATTGTTTTACATTCATTAATATTCGTAATATCTATATATTCTTCACATAAATTAAAATCAAATATTACATTAGTTATTTTATCACTATACGTAATACAATAATACTTTTGTTTTAATATATATGATAACACCATTGAATGAAATCTTGTACATATCATATACTCCATACTTGAATAAATATTCAAAAACTCTTTTATATTACCAGTATATTTAACCATATTAACACTTTCTAATTCTTCATCAGTTAATCCGTCAAGTATTATATCTATTGTTTTACTATCTCCTTCATACTCACAAAATGAAAATAATGTTACCTTCATTTTTTGTTTAATATATTGTTTAACATTATTTATTAACAACATATAATAATTATTTGAATATTCTTTTAAACTATCCCTAATGTCCATGTTTATTATAGATATACCAATAGTATTAGGTATAATTTTATTCATATATTCATCTATATTCAATGAAAATAAAAAATCAGGAGCATATCTTACAGTTGATATATCCTTGAACATATTGTATGAATACATATCTCTGAAACAAATATCAGAACAATTAGTAAAGATATCTTTACAAACAGCAACATATTCATCAGTTATATATGGCCCAAAATTAGAACTAATAAATAAATATTCTTTATTATTAGCTTTACATTGCTTGATAAATTCTAATAAAACATAAGCTCTTTGTAATGCTGTACCCTTTTCCATAAAGATTGAACCTGCAATATATACACATATATCTATATTAGAAATATCTATTTCTTCAACAATATGTAAATTAATTAGTTCGTTAAAAACTTGAACATACTTAGTTTCTTGTACTTTTAAATAAAAGTTTATATTTGGATAATTTTTAACAAAAGATGATATAAATAAATCATCACCTAAATTATTTTTTACATATCCATATAATTGAACATTTTTCAAATTATTCTCCTTTACCAATTAAAATATTATCATTAACAGCTTCTATCTCACAATTTACAAAAGTGTTAGGTGTATACTTTTTATCCAATTGTACTTTTAAATAATTATCTGTAAAACCTATGATACCACTGTTTTCTATAAGTATTTCAAATTTTCTTCCTATATATTTTTCCAAATTTTTTTTCTCATTTTTATCACTTATATCTATAAGTACCCTTGATCTTTCATGTTTAACATTCTCATCAACTTGATTAATCATTTGAGCAGCAAGAGTTCCTTTTCTTTTTGAATATTGAAATACGTGCATTTTATTCAAATATATTTTATCCAAAAACTCTTTTGTTATATTAAAATCTTCATCTGTTTCACCTGGGAACCCAACAATAATATCTGTCGTTATATTGCTATCTGGGTATGTTTTTCTTATTATATCGACAATATGTTCAATATCCTTTGTTAAATATTTTCTATTCATTCTTTTTAATGTATCATTACAACCTGATTGTAAAGATAAATGAAAATGTGGACATACTTTATCCAACTTAACTAATCTACTTAAAAACTCTTCAGTTATAATATTAGGTTCTAATGAACTCAATCTAATTCTTTTCAAGCCTTCTATACTATTCATTTTTTCTAATAAATCAATAAGATATAGATTATTATTTAAATCTACACCATAAGAACAAATATGTATTCCAGTCAAAACTATTTCTTTATATCCATTTTCAACTATTTTTTTAGCTTCATTTATTGCATCATCAAAATTTTTACTTCTAATTCTACCTCTTGCATAAGGAATTATGCAATATGTACAAAAATTATTACAACCATCTTGTATTTTCATAACCGCTCTAGTTTTCTCATAAACCATACCGATTTCATCTTTTGAGTATTCTTTAACATATTTTATATCTTCAACAAAAGAAAGTTTTTTAACTTGTTTTGACTTGTTTAAATACTCATCAATATATTTAGTTGCATTCTTTTTTTCTTCATTACCAATAATTAAATCAATATTTTCTAATTTTTCTAAACTTTCTTTAGCTGTTTGAGCTAAACAACCTGTTACTACAATAATACAATTAGAATTCATCTTTTTTGCTTTACTAATAATTTGTCTAGACTTTCTATCACTCATATTAGTGACTGTACATGTGTTAATTATAGATATATCTGCAAATTCTCCAAAGTCTACAATATTCCATTCTTTACGTCTACACTGCTCTATCATAGAATTAGTTTCATATTGATTAACTTTACAACCTAATGTATAAAAACTTATTTTCATTGTCCACCATCCTTTACTAATTATACTATATATTAAAAAATTGTCAAATAAATAAAGACTAGACATATTCTAACCTTATATATATTTTCCAATTATTTATAAATAAATTTAATAACTTTCTTAAAATTTTACAAAAAAATATCGATTACTATAACAATTCATTTAAGTTTTCCTATTAAAAAATATAAAAAAACTAAAAAAATTAGTTCTTATTTATCCAGAACAATTACCACCTGGAGAATTCTTTTTAGCATTAACTTTATTACAGAAATACTCAAAATCTTCAAATAAAATTTCTGGATCTTTCTTGATTGTTTCATATAATGCCGTCATTATACTTCCATCATAAATAGAGCACTCATTTCCTTCAATGGATATTATGTCATTAATAATAGCAGCATAAATATTTATCCATGTATGAATATCACTTTTTTTGATTTCATTTTTGATTTGAATAGCCGTTTTTATTCTTATAACGATTCTTTTGATTTGATCTAATTCTATCTCATTAACCATAGAAATTCACCTGTTTATTTTAGATAAATAACTTTTATAAATAATTTATTTACAGCAATATTATACCATATTTAATAACATTAGTCAAAAGCATATATTGATAAAAACAACATA
>JAQVRJ010000059.1 GCA_028701115.1 Clostridia bacterium | reverse complement strand
TCATTGTATTAGCAGTAACATTAGTATTACCGTTTAATCAATTATTATTATTTTTAACATTGTCTACATTTATTTTGTTATTATCTATTATAGGTATTAAGATATTATTTACATGGGGAGTAAAAGCATTTAATAAATTAAATATATAATTATTTTCGAATTTAAAATAAATAAAAACAAAGAAATTTGAATTATCAAATCTCTTCGTTTAATTCTGCATACGCGTTGCAAAAAATCCGAATTCTGAATCTGAAAGTCCGTTAATAGGAGAAAGTTTTATTCCAAATTTATTTCTAGCAATTGCCATTAAAAGCATTTTTGCTGCGAAAATTGAACTAGGGTTCTCGCTAGCAACATCTCTTACTGCGTTAAACAGTACAAAGAAATCTTTGGCATCAGCTGGAATACTTGAATTCTTTTCTTCGAGTTCATAAATTGATTCTGCCTCGACTTTTAATGCATGCAATTCAGCAAAAATTTCTGGATTTACAGTTTCACTCATAGTTTTTAATCACATATATATTATACCATATTTTTCAATTTATGTAAACTAAAATAGCTCAATTGATTTAAAGAAAAATAAAGTAAAATACATACTTTTTCTAGCAATAAAGATATGTAATATTTATATGTATAAAACGATAAAATATATGCATATTAAAAAAAGTAGATATAAAAAACAAAGAAATTTGAATTTTCAAATCTCTTTGTTGAATTTTGGAATACGACTTGCGTAGAACGCGAAGTTAAATTCTGTAAGATTACTAACTGGAGAAAGGTCTATGCTATATTTACTCATAGCGGTAGCCATTAAAAGCATTTTGATTGCTATATAATTACTGTTATTTGCAAATTTTAGAAGTGTGTCAAAATAGATATGGTAATGTTCAGTAGTAAGCGATTTGTTAAGATCTTCAAGAATCTTATTGATTTCATTCTGAATGCTTTCTCCGGTAGCAATAGCAAGAGCTGCTAAATATTTGTCAGGTTCACTCATAGTTTTTAATCACCAAATATATTATACCATATTTTTTAATTTATGTAAACTAGAATGGTTTATTTGATTTAAAGAAAAACAAGGTAAAATAAATATTCTTTCTAGCAATAAAAGTATTTATCATTTATGTGTATAAAAAAATATAATATATGCATATTTAAAAAAAATATATAAAAAACAAAGAAATTTGAATTTTCAAATCTCTTTGTTGGAATTTCGTATACGCGATACCCAAAACGCGAATAATTCTGGATTAGTAATACAACCAGCAGAAGCAAGTTCTATGTTAAATTCTTTCTTAGCAATCTCTATCAAAATGTCTTTTGCCTCTTCAATAGAAATAGTAGCTCTGTTTTCATCAGCAAATTTTTCCGCTTTGTTTAAACGTACATAGCATGCTGGCCCATCATTTGGAAAGATTGAGCTCTTTTCGATGAGTTCATTATATGCTAATTCTTTAATAGTTTTTGTATACCAGTCAAGAAAAGTTCCATCATTTATATTTTTACTCATAGTTGTTTGTCACATATTTATTATATCATATTTTTAAATTTATGTAAATTAAAATAATTTATTTAATTTACTAAGTTTTTTAAAAATTATATAATTAATTTAATAAGAAAAAAAATATTACAGTTATATTAATGTTAATAAAAATGTTGTTATAAATATTTAACTTTTAATAAAAAGTACTTTACTTTTTAAATATTATGTTATATTATTTAATAACAATATAATATTAACGGAAAGAATAAGGATCGAAAGGGGAATATTAATGAAAATATTAATGTTAACGTGGGAATATCCACCAAATATTGTTGGAGGAATTGCAAGAGTAGTGCAAGGCCTTTCAACTAATTTGGTAAAAAAAGGACATGAAGTCCATGTAATAACATACCAAGAAGGTAATTTAAAAGCAGAAGAAATAGATGAAGGTGTGTATATTCATAGGGTAAAAAACTATATGATAAATCCTACAAATTTTACAGAATGGATTATGCAATTAAACTTTTCTATGGCGGAAAGAGCTATAAGTTTAATAAATAAAACAGGAAAATTTGATTTAGTGCATGCACATGATTGGTTAGTTCAATATGCTGCAAAGACTATTAAACATGGATTTGATATACCAATAACAGCTACAATTCATGCTTTAGAAAGTGGTAGACAAAGAGGTATTCATACTGAATTACAAAGATATATTAATGATGTTGAATGGTTATTAAGTTATGAATCTCAAGAAATAATTTGTAATAGTTATTTTATGAAGCAAGAAATTCAAAGTTTATTTGGTGTTCCTTATGAAAAAGTTAGTGTTATAGCTAATGGTATAAATGTGGATAAATTTGATGGAGTTGAAAGAGATTGGGCTTTCAGAAGACATTATGCTGCAGATAATGAAAAAATATTATTTTTTGCTGGTAGATTAGTTCCTGAAAAAGGTATTCAAGTTTTATTTGAAGCTTTTAATAAAATTAAACAAAATTATAATGATGTTAAGATTGTAATTGCTGGTAATGGTGGGTATATGGATGAATTAAGACAAAAAGCATATGACTTAGGTATAGCACCACATGTATATTTTACTGGCAGGTTAAATGATGAACAAATAATAAAGATGTATAAAGCAGTTGATGTAGCTGTATTTCCAAGTACATATGAACCATTTGGTATTGTTGCATTAGAAGGAATGTTAAGTGGAAATCCAACTGTTGTATCTGATGTTGGGGGTTTAAATGAAATAATAAGACATGGTATTGATGGGATGAAGTCATATGCTGGTAATGCTAATTCGTTAGCTGATTCAATATTAGAAGTATTATTCAATAAAAAATTAGTTAAACAAATTACTGCATGTGCAGTTAAAAAAGTTAAAGAAGAATATAGTTGGGATTTGATTACAAATAAGACTATAAAGATATATGAAAAAACAATAGGAGATAGGAAAGTTGTTGAGGCTTCTACTGAAGAATTAATAAAAGAAGAAATTAAAGAAACCGTTAAAAGAAGAGCTAAAAAATCTAAAATGGCTATTCCAGAAAGAAAGAATGAAGTGGATTTTGGAGAATTAAATGCATATGCATAGATAATAGATTAAAGGATTCATAAGAATCCTTTTTGTTTTGTTTGTACTATTGTTAAAATATAGCAATTATGTTATAATATAGTAGTAAAAAAGGTGTTTTAAGTTGATCGAAGTTATTTTGACGATTATGGTAATTGCAGCGATAGTGTTTTTTATTTTGTCTATTGCTACTTATGATGATGGCTGTTCGAGTAAGTCAACAGTGTTTATTACATTCTTTGTAATTTTAAATATAGGTATATATATGATTACTGTTGTAAATTATCATAAATTTTATTCTGATTTGTATACATTAATATATGGATTAGGTGTAATAATAAATTTAATAATTATTGCAGTTGCTATTATTATTTGTATAGTTGGTGTAGTATTTGAAAGGCCATACATCTATATTACTGTAGTAGTACTTATAATATATATATATTCACCATTAGCTTTAATAGGTGTAGCAATAATAGGAGCAATTATAATTGTTGCTCTTAATGAAGAGGAGTATTCAACCTCTTCTTATGATAAAGAAGATACATATTCATTTGATTCAAGTGATTATGATTATTCTAATTATTCTGAAAGTTCTTCGTCAGAAGATAATTCAAGTAATAATAATACATCATATGATAATAAGCAAAACATATTCACAAGAAGAGATTCAAGTGGAAATATGATTGAATACTTTATACAAGACTCAAGTGGTTGCTTTAATGGTTCTAATGGAAATGTAATAATGAAAGATGCTACAGGTGATGGTTATCATACGCTTGATGG